>NZ_JBSHMS010000025.1:0-37732 GCF_053645575.1 Nocardia sp. NPDC055321 | reverse complement strand
GCACCTGTTGGGTGACCCTCGTTATGTGGCGGGGGGGGGGGCCCCCCCCCCCGCGGGCCGCGACCGGGTCGCTCACTTCTGCTCGCGGATGGTCTGCTGCACGCGCGCCAGGATCTGCTCCAGTTCCGGACCCGCGCGGTTCACCTCGACCGAGGTGCCCTTGGAGGTCTCCGACACGGCCTTCTGCACCTCGGGGTCGTGCCAGATCTGGACCAGTTTCAGGTAGGTGGCGTTGTCCTTGTCCGCGCCGCGCGTGACGAAGGTGTTGATGTACGGCTCCGCGCCCGGGCTCTTCGGATCATCCTTGTACAGCGCCGAACTCGGGTCGATGCCCGACTTCTGCAGGAAGGTGTTGTTGATGATCGAGCCGTCCACCGACGCCAGCGACAGCGCGGTCTGGGCGGCGTCGACCGGGGTCACCTTGACCTTGGACGCGCCCTTGTCCACGTCGGCCGGCGAGGGCTGGCGCACATCCCCCGAGAGCTTCAGCAGCCCGGCGGACTGCAGCACGAACAGCGCCCGCGCCTGATTGGTGGGGTCGTTCGGAATGGCGATCTCACCGCCCTGCGGGATGTCGGCGAGGGTCTTGTGCTTCTTGGAGTACAGCCCCAGCGGCACGATCTGGGTGGCCCCGATCGGCGTCAGATCCTCGTTGTTGGCGACGTTGAACTGCCCCAGGAACTGCAGGTGCTGGAACAGATTGACGTCGATCTGCTTCTGCGCCAACGCCGTATTGGGCTGCGAGTAGTCGGAGTACCGGGTGATCTTCAGCGTGATCCCCTGCTCCTTCGCCTTGCTCTCGAACACGTCCCACTGCGGGTCGGACTCGGTGGTGCCGATGCGCACCACGTTGCCGGATTCCTGGTCGCTGCCGCAGGCGGTGAGCCCCAGCGTCGCGACGGCCGCTACCAGTACCGGGATCGCCAGTACCCGATGGAATTTCACTCGCGCTCCCGCATGGTCGTCGAAACTGAACCCGACCATGCAAGCCCACCGGCAACCGCCCGGCAATGGTTGCGATCCCCCGGATCCGAACACCGTCGCCCCGGACGGTGGACCCGTGGTCATGCTCGACGCAGCACCACCTCGGCGGTCTCGGTGATCCCGAGGTGGCGGGCCAGATCGGCGAGGAGACGTTCGGGGTCCACGATTGCCTCGGGCGGATGCACCCCGGGACGGCGCGCGGTGCCGTCGACGACCTGGGACAGGGCCAGCGCCAAGGGAACCCCGGTGACCGTGGCCATGTCGGCGGTCAGCGCGAACCGCTCCAGCCGCTCGGGCAGCCGGGCCAGCACCGTCTCCTTGCGGCCTTCCCGCGTGCCGGTCGCCACCGCGAAGAACGGCGGCAGCGTGCGGGGCGCGGCGAACCACAGCGACGCCACCGCCGCCTTCAGCCCGCGCAGCACCCCGGGTTCGAGGACCAGCGCGGCGGCCTCGGCGTTGGTGAGCTTGCCGGCGTCGATGTCGCGGCGCAGCGAGTCCAGGTAGGCGGCCGTCGCGGGTTTGACGATCATGAGGTTGGCCGACTCCCCGATCGGGCGCAGCGTGCGATGCAGCGTCACCGGCTCCGGGTGGCCGCAGGTGTACGCCGTTCCGCCCAGCCCGCCCGGCAGGTCCAGCCGCACCGCGCGCAGCGGCCGCCGCCGGCTCACCCGCCCGTCCCGCACCTGCGCGACGGTCCCGCTCACCTGCTGCATCCAATGCACCACGGCGGCGGACGGTTTCCCGCCCGGCCCGGACAGCTCCGTCCAATCCGGGTCCATGCCCCCGGCATCCACCGGCCACGCGGTGTAGACGTCCCGCAGCACCTCGAACCGCCGCGCCGCCGACAGCGCCAGCAGGTTACTGACTCCCGGGCTGGCCCCCATCCCCACGATCGCGCACACTCCCGCCTCTCGCGCCCGCTCGTCGAGCCCGAGCATGTCCAGCGTCGGCTCCCAGTCGTCACAGATGTCGAGGTAGTGCACCCCCGCCTCGATGGCCGCCCCCAACACGGTCAACCCGAACTCGTAGTACGGCCCCACGGTGTTGAGCACGACGTCGACGTCCCCGAGCGCCTCCCGCAATTCCCCCGCGTCGGTGATGTCCACCCGCACCGCCCGCACCCGAACCCCCGCCGCCCCCAACCCGGCCGCAACCCGCCGCGCCCCACCGATATCCCGGTCCGCGACAACGACTTCCGTCACCCCCGCCACCCCGGCGACGGCCCCCGCCGCCGCGACCCCCATGGCCCCCGCCCCACCCAGAGCCAGTACCCGCATAACGCCCTCCCAAGATCGAAACGTTCATATTGTCTACGATCGACGGTAGCACGAACGTTTACTTGGATACGAGGATACGACGGGCGCTCGGTTCTCCGGCGACCCGCACGACAGGCCACGAACCGCCGATGCCCGCCGGCCACCACACGGTGGCCGCGAACGGACTCGTCACCGT
The DNA here is from genome assembly GCF_053645575.1 of Nocardia sp. NPDC055321. Lineage (NCBI taxonomy): Bacteria > Bacillati > Actinomycetota > Actinomycetes > Mycobacteriales > Nocardiaceae > Nocardia > Nocardia sp. NPDC055321. Next base: position 35,296 of record NZ_JBSHMS010000025.1, on the reverse strand, counting down.
CCGACGGCGACCTCGTCCAGCACGTCGGCGTACACATCGAACAGCTGAATCGACTCGCCCGCACGGGCTTCGATCAACTCCGCCCAGCACCGCGCCACCGTGGCGCGCGCCGTCGCGCCCGGCCACGGCGCGGGCAGCAACTCGGGCGGGAGGAGGGGGTCGGGATCGGTCGCGCGGGAGAACTCGGCGGCGAGCTCGATCGCGATGGTCAGGTAGTCGGTCCGGGTGAGCGGCTCGTCACCGCACAGGCGGTCGAGGTGCCGTTCGGCGGCGGACAGCAGGCGGCGCTGGCCCGCCGCCAGGCGCTCCAGCGGCCACAGGCGCGCGGCGAGTTCGCGAGGCGCGTGTATCTCCCCGACGCGCAGATCCGTGGAGGTCATGGTGCTGAGGTAGCCCTCGACCTCGAATTCCCGTGCGGCGGCGTGTATCCGCGACTCCCACGGGTTCGCGCACACGTACAGCCCGCCCTGAATCGCGGCCCCGCCGAGGTGAACGATCGTGTCCCGCATGGCATCGCGGGCCTGGCGGGCGGTCTCGGGCACCGCGAACGCCACCAGGCGCCACACCCCGTCCCAGGGCGCGTCCCCGCGATCCTGCGCGAACATGTACCGCAGGTAGTCCGCGTTCGGCGCGACCGACCGCCGCAGCGCGTCGGTCGCCCGCAGCACCGCCTTGCGCCCGCGCCCCTCCTGCACGACCTGCCCGTCACCGATCAGCCGGCGCACACACAGCCGCACCTGCTGATCACTCATCCCGAGCGCGTTGCCGACCGCGTACAGCTCCCCGGCATCGATGGTGGAATCGGCCCGCAGCATGCTCTCGACCAGCGTGCGGGTGGGTATGCCGACGCTCTCGCCGTCCTCGCTGCCCACCGCACACCCTTTCCGATCCCTCGGTCGCCGGCCCCCATCCTACGATCGCGCGACTCCCACCCGGCCCGCCGGGCACACGGCCGTCACGTCACCGTCGCGCCGGTATCACCCGCCGGGCCGGACGCCCGTCGACTCACTCACCGCGGCCGCGCGCGATCTTGGCACGCGTCGCGGCGATGATCGTGAGCACGATGACGGTCATCATCTGCAACGCCGACCACGGCTCGGGTTCGGGCAGCGGCTCGCTCGCCGGGAACGCGCGCGGCGGCGGGGGCACGACCCGCGGCGGGGGCGGCAGGAACGGCACGAGCTGCAGGACAACCGGAATCACCTCCGGCGCGGGTGCGGGGGCCGCCGCCGGCGAGGCCGGGAAACCGAGCGGGATACCGGGCGAGGCCAGCGGCATGGGCAACAGCAGCAGACAGGTCAGCCCCGCGCTGCCGAGGACCGCGCTGCCGACCACCACGCTGCCCAGCCCGCTCGAGCCCGGCCCGACCAAACCGCTGGAGCCCGGCACGAATCCGGGTCCGATGAGCCCGGAACCGAAGCCGCTGCCGGTGACTATGCCCAGCGCCAGGATCGCGCTGCCCGCGACCGCGCTGCCGGTGCACGCGGTCAGCACGCTGCCGTTCTCGAAGCCCAGGGATTCCCCGAGCGTGCCCGGCGCGGCCGCCGCCGCGTGCCCGCTGGTCAGCGCGAGCGCCTCGACCGCGTCGAGCACCGGCTCGATGATCCCCGCCGCACTGCCGGTCTCCAGTGGAATGCCCACGGCGGCAGCGGCATCGGGCAACCCCAGCGCACTGCCCGAGGGCGCCCCGCCGCCGGATCCGCTGCCCGCCGACCCGCCGGTGCCGAGTCCCAGCGCACTGCCGGACGGCGCGTCGATCGCACCCCCCGAGGATCCCTCCGAACCGGCGCTGCCGCTGAGGATCTCACCCAGCGACGGCAGATCCGGCTGTGCGAGCGCCGTTCCCGGCTGCACCGCGAGTAGTAGTGCGGCCGCGGGCACCGCCGTCGCCATCGCGAGCCCCCGTGTGGCTCGCCGTTGTCGCCCCATCGTCTGTCTCCGAATGCCTTGTGCGAGTGACTCGTCCGCCCCGCCCGATCAGCGCGGGGTCACGCTGATCGCGGGGTCGACCTGGACCGCGGGTTCGGGCGCCGGAATCTGCTCGAACCGCGAGATCGCGAGCTCGTAGGCCTCCTTGGAGATGACGTTGCCGCCGCCGAAGGGCCGATCGAGCTGATACACCGCCAGAATCACCGCGCCGACCACGAAGCCGAACAGCGCGGTCATGAGAATGCTGCGCTTGGTGACCGCCATCCCGGACAGCACCGTGCCGACCAGCAGCATGCCGGTGCCGAACCACAGCGCCACGTACATGAAGGTGGGCAGCCGATACTCGGCGTCCAGCGCCCGGTCGTACCTGGCCTCGGCGATGACATCCAGTGCGCCGTCGGCCTTCTCGACCAGATCCTTCACATCCGGATCGGTCGAGCTCACCGCGCCCACCGCCGCGCGCAGATCGTCGAAACTGGCCTGCGTGGTCTCGCTCAGCGCCGCGTCCACGTCCATGGATTTCCACTCGTCGGTGATGACGCCTTGCGTGTACTCCTTCACCAGGGACTGAATCTGCGCGCGATCGGACGCGGGCATATCGTTGGCCGCTTCGTACGTGACGACCAGGGCTTTGCCCTCGGCCACGGTGTGCGCGTGCGCATTGTCGTATTGCTGCCAGAGAATGACGACCACGAAGGCCACAATGGCCGCGAAGAACATATTCACCAGGTCCAGCACCATGGTGCTGGAGGCCTCGTCGTCCTCGTGCCGCCACCGCTTGGGCCGCATCCGATCGCCGAGTACGAATACGGCGACCGCCACCGCCGCGAACAGTATGAGAGCACCCATTTGCAACGCCATACTCGACTCCGCCTCCCAGGCCACGGGGGAACTCATTCATGAACATATTCGGGGCTGCGGGCGGAGCGGATTGCGTACAGCAACTAAACTGTTATAGCGCAATCGAATTCATATAAACGACCGTCCGGTCGGTCTCCATTTCCGGATCGATAACCCATCGACCCATTCTTCCGATTCGGCGCATATCGACGGACCACGAATCGAACGACGGCGGCGGTATCACCGGTCCGGGGCCGGGCCGATTCCGAAATCGGCCCGGCCCCGGCGCATTACGCGGACAGCCTGTCGTACACCGTGATCCACTGCTCGGGATGCACGTACCCCACCACGGTGTCCGGTGCGATCCCGGCCGCGGCCAGCGCCGCGTCCACGCCCCGGTATCGCGTGCGCAGCGACGCCCGCACCGATCCGCCGACCCCGGTGAAGCCCAGCTCCACCAGCGCGGTGAACCCCGCGCGGTCGCGCACCAGCGGTTCGGCCCGGCGCTGGATCCGCAGGATCGCCGCGTCGACGGCGGGCACGGGCCGGAAGCTCTCCCGGCCGACGCCCGCGCGCAGTTCCCAGCCGAACCACGGCCAGGTCGCCGCGGTGACCAGGCTCCAGCGGCCGTAGTCGCCGGTGCGCTTGCGCGCGTACTCACGCTGGGTGAGCAGCGTCGCCGAGGTGAGCGCGGGTGCGTTCAAACACCAGTCCACGATCGCGGCCGTGCGCGAGAACGGGATGTTGCCCACCACCGCGAACGGCTCGCGCGGCGGTCGCGCCCTGATGAAATCGCCTCGGACGACGCGGATTCCACCGTCCGCCCGGGTCCGCGCGGACAGCTTCGCCGCCAGCAACGGGTCGATCTCGTACGCGATCACCCGCGCGCCGCGTGCGGCCAGCGCGCGGGTCACCGCACCGTCGCCGGCGCCGGGTTCGAGTACGACCCCGCTCGGTTCGGCGGCCCGCACGATCGATTCGACGGCGCGCGGGTCGACGAGGAAGTTCTGCGACAGTTCGCGCCGGGCTCGGTCGCGGGGTGTGTGCCCGCCGCTCGCGCCGACCTTGCCCTGGGTATGGGAGTAGTTCCGGTATCCGGAGGTATGGGATGAGAATTTTTGCGCCACAGCGAGTGCCCTTCCGGGTCTTCGAGAGGAAAGAGGTCTCGAAGGGCCCTGGGCGCGCCTGCGGACGCGCGAATGACGCCTGCGTCCGCTAGCGGGCCAGAGCCCGGTCGGAACGCAAACGCACGAAGAAGTGACATGCCATGGCGCTCACCCTAGGAACCCGCCGCGGCCCCCGCAATCGAATTACCGCACCGCCGGCCTGCAGCTCGTGCATCGCCGACACCTCAGCGGCGCCGCTCCGGTCTCAGCCCAGGGTGAATATCACGGCCGCGACGGTGACCGCGAGTTCCAGTGCGGCCCCGAGCACGTCGCCGTTCAGCCCGCCGAACCGCCGCACGCAGTGCCGCACCAGCACCCACACCAGCCCCAGCGCGAGCACCACCCCGATCGGCCCGAGCCACACCTCGCCGGTGACGAACACCGATGCCGCCACGGCGATCCCACTCCACCCGAGCACCGCGCCCGGCCCCTGCGTACCGGCGACCAGCGCCCCGAATCCGGCCCCCGGCGCGGCCTCGATCCCTCGCCGGCAGGCCACGACCACCGCGATCCGCCCGACCGCGACGGCGAGCACCACCGCCGCCCACCGCCCCGCCTCCACCAGCCCCGCGAACGAAACCGCCTGCAAAGCAATGACAAACACGAGCGCCGCCACCCCGAATGGCCCCGCCCCACCACTCTTCATGATCTCCCGCGCCCGCTCCGGCGGCCCATAACTCCCGAGCCCGTCGAAGGTGTCCGCCAGCCCGTCGAGATGCATCCCCCGCGTAATAAGCCCCAGCCCCGCCACCGCGACGACCCCCGCCAGCAAGGCCGCCCCACCGAGCACCTCGAGCCCCCACATAACCCCCGCGGCCCCGAGCCCGAGCAACACCCCCACGAGCGGCGCGAGCCCGATAGCCCGCCCCGCCCCCGCCCGGTCGACGTCGTCCGGCCCCCGCACCGGGATGACGGTCAACCACGAAACCACCAGCCGCACCGGGTTCATAGGAGCCCCCGGACACCACCGGGACGAATTGCGGCGATCGAGCCGGTCTCCACACCAGCGCACGACCGGTCACCACCGCACTCGAGCGGCAGACGCCCATCGCCGACCGGGGCTCGACGAGCAGGGGCACTGACGACAGGGCACTCCGAAGCCCCCACCGTTTCTCTTGCCGAGCCTTCTCTTGCCGAGCCTTCTCTTGCCGAGCCTTCGCCTCGCGTGCATGGCGACTCAGCGGCGGTACGCGAGAAGTTCGAATCACTGGAAGCCAGGCGAGCCCGGCCTTCGTCTCGCTTGCATCGCGGCTCACCGTCGGTACACGAGAGGTTCGAATCACCGGATGCCGTGCGAGCCCGCGCGGACATGACGTACCGCCCCGTCGACGCAGACCGGTTGGGGCACAAGCTCACCAACGTGCTTCCGCGTAAGCGCCGCGGGCGACCGCCTGTGACGCGACCGGCGGCCCGCGGCAGTGCTACTCCCGCCGGGCCGCTCGGCCCGGCGTTCGGCGCCGGAGCACTAGGCACCGGCGGGTTCGACCGTCTCGTCGGCCGTGCTCACGCCCGCTTCGGCGAAGGTCGCCATCTCGCCGAGGGTCGCGACCGCGGCGCGCAGGACGGGCAGGGCGGTCAGCGCGCCCGAGCCCTCGCCGAGGCGCATGTCCAGATCCAGGAGCGGTTCCATGCCGAGGCGGTCGAGCGCGATCTTGTGTGACGGCTCGCTCGAGCGGTGCCCGGCGACCCACCATTCGCTCGCACCCGACGCCAGCTGATTGGCCACCAGCGCGGCCGCGGTCACGACGACACCGTCCAGGATCACCGGGGTCCGGCGCTCGGCGGCCCGCGCGAGGAAGCCCGCCATCGCCGCGAAGTCGGCCCCGGACGCGGTGCGCAGCAGGTCGATCGGCTCCTTGGCGAAGGGCCGCGCCCGCCACATGGCGTCGCGGATCGCGGCGGTCTTGCGAATCCAGCCGGCGTCGTCGACCCCGGTGCCGCGACCGACCGCGACCACCGGTTCGGTATCGGTGATGGTCGCGATCAGCACGGTCGCGGGCGTCGTGTTGCCGATACCCATGTCACCGGCGATCAGCAGATCCGCGCCCGAGTCGATCTCCTCGTCGGCGATCGCGGCGCCCGCGGCGAGCGCGGCCCGCACCTCCTCGGCGCTGAGCGCGTCCTCCCGGTCGATGGACCCGCTGGACCGCCGCACCTTGTGCCGCGAGATCTCCGGCGCGGTATCCCCCTGCACCGCAATGTCTTCCACCCGCACGGTGGCGTCGGCGACGCGAGCGAGCACGTTCACCGCGGCCCCGCCGGCCAGGAAGTTCGCCACCATCTGCCCGGTCACCGCGCTCGGATACGCCGACACCCCGTGCTCGGCGACCCCGTGGTCACCCGCGAACACCACGACCCGCGCCCGCTCGAACTGCCGCGGCGGGCACACCCCCTGGCACGCGGCGACCCAGTTGGCCAGCCGCTCCAGCCGCCCCAGCGCCCCGCCCGGCTTGGTCAGCGACCCCTGCCGCGCCACGGCCTCGACCCGCACCGCCGCGTCCGGCCCCGGCACGGCCCCGAACGAGACCTCGGCGACCGCCTTCTTCGAGAAGTCCGGTCCCCCACCGGAGACCCCGGCGACACCCACTCCCGCATCGACCGCCACCGCGCCCGCCGCGGCAGCGCCGTTACCCGCCGCACCGGAAGCCTCGGCCTGAACACCGGTCGCCCCCGGACCACCGGCTTCCGCGGCCGCCCTCGAGAAGTCTTGCGCCACAGCGCCCCGCGCATCCTCGACCGCCGCGACATCGAAGTCCGCGGGCCCCGCCACCGGGGCATCCGAGGTCGAGAACGCCTGCGCGGCAGCCACACCCGCGGCCGCGCCGGCCACGACAACGGCCGCCCCACCCGCTGCGTCGGCCGTCTTCGACGGCGCCACCGCCACACCGCCCGCATCGGGCTTCACGCGCAGCGCCTGCCCCGCGACCACGAGATACACCTCGTCGCACACCTGCGCCAGCATCTGGTTCAGCGTGCCGAGCTCGTCCCGGAACAGCCGCCCCGACGGCGACGACGGCACCACGCTCAACCCGACCTCGGGGCTCACGATCACCAGTCGGTGCTCGTACCCCGACACGGCGGCGACCAGCGCCTCGAAGTCCGGTGCGACCGTCCCGCGCGGGGCGCCCCACGCCGCCCGCGCGTCCACGCGCGCGGTCAGCCAGGTCCCGAGGTCGTCGATCAGCGTGGCGGCGGCCGGCGTCTTCAGCGCGGCGACGGGATCGCCCTCGACCACGGTCCAGTTCCCGGGGCGCCGGGCGCGGTGCGCCGCAATGCGTTCGAGGAAATCGCGATCACCCGGGTCCGGCACCGCGGTGGCGATGTAGCGCACCGCCCCGCCCTGCCCGGCCGCGCCCGCGGCGGATTCGGCCAGTTGTTCCGCGAAGGCCGACTTCCCGGACCGGGCTCCACCGAGCACCAGCGTCCGCAGCGGTCGATCGGTTGTCTGAGCAGTGTGCGACACGACAGCACGTTATCAACCGCACGGCCGTCCGGACCGACTGGCACGACTCGCCACGCGCCGCATGACCGGAGCGGACGCGCCCCGCGCCCCGAACCGCCCGGATCCCGAGCCGACGCGCGCTAGGACACCCGCGCCCCGAACCGCCGCCGGTATTCCACCGGCGCGATCCCCACCTGCCGCTGGAAGTGATGCCGCAGCAGCGCCCCCGATCCGAACCCGCAGCGGTGCGCGAGCGACTCCAGATCCAGGTCGGTGTCCTCCAGCAATTGCTTGGCGAGCAGAATCCGCTGTCCGGTCAGCCATTTCACCGGCGTGGTCCCGGTCTCGGCCGCGAATCGCCGCGCGAAGGTCCGGGTCGACATGGCGGTGCGCTCGGCCAGCGATTCCACAGTGTGCGGCAGTTCGAGGTTTTCGCCCATCCAGTGCAGGGTGTCGCTGAGGCTGTCCGAACTGCAATCCACCACGGGCCGTTCGATGAACTGCCGCTGCCCGCCGTCCCGCTGCGGCGGCACCACCATGCGCCGGGCGACGGCGTTGGCCACCGAGCTGCCCAGTTCCCGCCGCACCAGGTGCAGGCAGGCGTCGATCCCGGCCGCGGTCCCGGCGCTGGTGATCAGGTTCCCCTCGTCCACGAACAGCACGTCGGGGTCGACGGTGGCCTGCGGAAACTGTTGCGCCAGTTGTTCGACGTACCGCCAGTGCGTGGTGCACTTGCGCCCGTCGAGCAGCCCGGCCAGTCCCGCCAGGAACGCCCCCGAGCACACGGTCAGCACCGTCGCCCCGTTGTCCGCGGCCGCGCGCACCGCCGCCACGACCCGGTCGTCCACGTTCTGCAGCGCCGCGAACGGAAAGGCCGGAATCGCCACCAGATCCGCGTCGAGCAGCTGATCGAGCCCGTACTCCGGCGTCACCTGGATCCCGGGGGTGGAGGTGCTCAGCGGCTTCCCGGCCTCGGCCCCGCACACCCGGAAGTCGAACCCGGGCAGCCCGTCCATCGTGCGATCGAGCCCGAAAACCTCACAGACCACGCCGAATTCGAACATGGCGAGACGGTCGTTGAGCACGACCGAGACCTTCGAAAGCATGGGCCCACCCTACCTGGCCGGATCTTTGCGAACAATGTCAGAACTGCCACTGTTGGCAGGAACTGCACTAAAGAAAACTTACTGCCATGCACCCGCTCGTCGCAATAACCACCGCCGGAACCGCCATGAGCGCGCTCGGCTACCTCACCTTCGCCGCCATGGCCCACGGCGCCACCGACACCCTCCGGAACAGCGAGGACCACGCATGACCACCATCGCCCCGCGCTACCGCGCCACGTCCCGTCCCGCCGCGACCACAGAATCCCAAGCAGCCGCCATGTTCACCCGCCTCGTCGCCCTGTTCGCCGCCGCCGGCCGCGCGGTGCCCTTCCACGCCGAATCCACCTGGCAGCGCATCGGATCCAGCGGCATCCACGATCGGGATCTCGAACGCGCCTCCCTGGAGCTGCGCGCCATCGCGTCCGTGCGCGAACACGGGTGAGCCGCACCCGCCCGCCGACGATGCTCGTGCACCGCGCACGATGTCCCGAAAAGCAGCGAGGCCGCCGGAATACCCGGCGGCCTCGCTGTTTTCGACGACTCTGCGACTAGACGCTGTCCCCGGCGCCGACCCGCGGCTTCGGCGCGCGCATGCGGCGAATCTGCGAGGCGCGCACGAACGCGTACCAGCCGAGGGAGAAGCTGGATTCCTTGGCATCGGGGAACCGTTCGCGCACACGGTTGTTGACGATCCGGCCGAGCACGATGCCCTCGATGATCATGAACAGCATCATGATCAGCATGCCGAGCGTCACGATCGCCTGCAGCGCCGGCGACAGGATCATGCTCAGGATCAGCACCAGCGCGAGGGGCATGAACAACCCGAGCAGGTTCCGGCGGGCGTCGACGATATCGCGCACGTACCCCTTCACCGGTCCCTTGTCGCGCGGCAGCAGGAACTGCTCCTCACCGGCGAGCATCCGCGCCCGGCGATCCTGCACCTGCGCCCGGCGCTCGGCCGAGGACGCCTTGCGCTCGGCCTTGGTCTGGGACCCCTTGATCTCCTTGCGCCGGGCCCGCGCCTCCTTCGAGGTCTTGGGCGCGGGCGCGACGGGCCCGCGCTTGCGGGCCTCGGCCTCGCGCCGCTTGGGCGTGGGACGGCCCTTACCGGCGGTCGACGGACGATCCGCGACCGTCGCCGTGCCACCGGCCTCGGCCGCTGGGGTCTCGGAGGGGCTGGTCTCGCCACGGCGCAGGAACTTCACGCCGACCAGGCTATTCGATGGCGTGTCCGGGAGAAAACTCCGGTCGGTCCGTTCTGTGTGTCATGCCGCCGACCGGCTACTCTGTAGCGACCACAACCCGTGGCCAGCCGCCGCCATAGCCGCCGCGTACGATTGGGAATAGCCGCCCGCGAAGGTGCGTTGACAGCGGACGAGCCGTGCGCTTCTCACGGGTTGAAAACAGGTCCTTTAGGAGAGTTCATGACTGTGCAGAACGAGACCACCACCGCTCATGGTGCGACTCTGACGGACGCCGCTGCCGCCAAGGCGAAGGCGCTGCTCGACCAGGAGGGCCGTGACGACCTGGCGCTCCGCATCGCCGTGCAGCCCGGTGGCTGTGCCGGCCTGCGCTACCAGCTCTTCTTCGACGATCGCAGCCTGGACGGCGACCTGGTCGTCGAGTTCGGCGGCGTCAAGCTCGCGGTCGACCGCATGAGCGCCCCCTACATCCAGGGCGCCTCGATCGACTTCGTCGACACCATCGAGAAGCAGGGTTTCACCATCGACAACCCCAACGCCACCGGCTCCTGCGCCTGCGGCGACAGCTTCAACTGATCTGAACGAACCGGCGCGGAACATCTCCACGGAGATGTTCCGCGCTGTCGTGTGCTCGACCCAGTGTATTTTCGAAGTGCGGCCGTGACGTACAGCACGTTCCGCACCCTCCCACCGCCGGCTCGCGTCCCGCACCCAGGTGTGCGCAGCGCATGTCACCTGAAGGATTGACGCCCGTGACCATCGCCGTGTCCGCCTCGATCGCCACCGATCACCTCATGCGTTTCCCGGGGAAGTTCTCCGATGTGCTGCTCGCCGATCAGCTCCAGCACGTGTCGCTCAGCTTCCTCGTCGATGATCTGGTGATCCGCCGCGGCGGCGTCGCCGGCAACATCGCCTACGCCATGGGCCTGCTCGGCCGGACCCCGCTGCTGGTCGGCGCGGTCGGCCCCGACTTCGCCGAGTACCGGCAGTGGCTCGAGTCCAACGGCGTCGACTGCTCGGCCGTGCGCATCTCGACCGAGGCGCACACCGCCCGATTCGTCTGCACCACCGACGAATCCATGGCGCAGATCGCCTCCTTCTACCCGGGCGCCATGAGTGAGGCCCGCGAGATCGCGATCGGCGACCTGGCCGCGGGCCGCGAGCTCGAGTTGGTTCTGGTCGGCGCGAACGATCCCGACGCCATGGTCCGGCACACCGAGCAGAGCCGCGCGGCCGGAATCCCGTTCGCCGCCGACCCCTCCCAGCAGCTGGCCCGCCTCGACGGCGAGCAGGCGCTTTCGCTCATCGACGGCGCGGCGTACCTGTTCACCAACGAGTACGAGTGGGGCCTGCTGCTGTCCAAGACCGGCCTGTCCGAGGCCGAAGTCGGTGAGCGCGTGGGCATTCGGGTCACCACCCTGGGCTCGAAGGGCGCCAAGATCGTCGACCGCGACGGCACCGAACTGCACGTGGACGTGGTCCCGGACAACGCCAAGGTCGATCCGACCGGCGTCGGCGACGGCTTCCGCGCGGGCTTCCTCACCGGCCACTCCGCGGGTCTGTCCCTGGAGCGCTCGGCCCAGCTCGGCTCGCTCATCGCGGTGCTGATCCTGGAAACCGTCGGCACCCAGGAGTGGACCCTGGACAAGGATGTCGCACTGAAGCGCCTGCGTGAGGCGTACGGCCCCGAGGCCGCTTCCGACATCGAAGCGATTCTTCGCTGACACCTGCCGGACTTTTTCATACCGCACGCTGATCATGTGATCGGCGTGCGGTTCTTCTTGCGCCGGACCCGCACCCCGGTCACATAGCTCTTTCCCCCTTTCAGCACTCATCGAAGGACCTGATGATGGTGGTACGGATCGGCGTCGTCGATCTGCTCTCGATGTCGCCCGACAGCATGACGCGACGGGTGTTCCTCGACGCGGTCGCGGGAGCGACCGCCCAGCTCGACCCCACCGGGGTGCCGAACGAGAACCGTTTCGAAACAACGGTTTTCGGCATAGACCCGCGGGAGTCCGCCGACCTCGCCGACTGGGCCGGGATGGCCGAGATGGACGCCCTCATCATCAGCGGCAGTGAACCGAGCGCCGCCCCCATCGCCGCCGAACCGTGCACCGCGGTCGTCGCCCGCCTGCTCGCCGAGTGCGCGGAGGCGACCTCGCTGCTGTTCTCCTGCCAATCCGCCCACGCCGCACTGCATCTGCTGCACGGGGTGGACAGACACCGCCTGCCCCGCAGACAGCACGGGGTCTTCGCGCACACCGTCTACCCCGACCTGGGTTCGGACGCCGACGACATCACCCCGATCGGCCTGGCCGGCAACGGCATCGAGCGCCTGACCGCGGGCCTGACCGGCTCGGTGCCCGTCCCGCACTCCCGCTGGAACGTCATGACCTCCGCGGATCTGCGCGCGGCCGCGGTGCCGATCCTGCTCGATTCCGAGGCGGCCCAGTGGCAGCTGGCCTGCTCCCCCGACGGTCTGCGCCACGTCTTCCTCCAGGGTCACCCCGAGTACTTCCACGACACCATGGCCCGCGAGTACCGCCGCGATCTGCGCCGCTGGCTCGCGAACCTGGCCCTGCCGTTCCCGGACGTCCCGCTCGGCTACTTCCCCGACGAGGTCTACGCGGAGCTGCTGGACCACGCCGAACTCGTTCGCGCCCAGCGTGATCCGGCGCTGCTGGAGAACTTCCCGCTGCCCATGGACGGGACCGGGGTCGCCCGGGACTGGTCCGCCCATTCCCGCCTGTTCTTCGCCAACTGGCTCCGCTCGATCGAGGAAGCCCGCGCCGAACGGGAACTGCTGTCCGCGTAGCGGGCCGCGACCCGCTCGCGTGGCTGTGCGGTCCGAATGCGCCATCGCCGATCCGGGGCAATAGGCTGTCGGGCATGGGTTCCGACCGTTTGTACTTTCGTCAGCTGCTGGCCGGACGCGACTGGGCGGTCGGTGATCCCATCGCCACCCAGATGCGCAATTTCGCGTACCTGATCGGCGACCGCGACACCGGCGAGTGCGTGGTGGTCGACCCGGCCTACGCCGCGGCCGACCTGGTCGCCATCGCCGAGGAGGACGGGATGCGCCTGAGCGGCGTGCTCGCCACCCACCACCATCCCGACCACGTGGGCGGCACGATGATGGGCTTCACCCTCAACGGCGTGAAGGAACTCCTCGAGAACGTCGACGTCCCCGTGCACGTCAACGCCGAGGAACTCCCCTGGGTCGCGAACGTGACCGGCATCGCCCCCAGCGCCCTGACCGGCCACGCCCACGGCGACAAGGTCTCGGTCGGCGCCTTCGACATCGAGCTCCTGCACACCCCCGGCCACACCCCCGGCAGCCAGTGCTTCCTGTTCGAGGACCGCCTGATCGCCGGCGACACCCTGTTCGTGGACGGCTGCGGCCGCACCGACTTCCCCGGCGGCGATTCCGAGGCGATGTTCCACAGCCTCCGCAACCTCGCCGACCTCCCCGGCAACCCGGTGGTGTACCCCGGCCACTGGTACTCCGAGGAGCCCAGCGCGAGCCTGTCCCACATCCGCGAGAAGAACTACGTGATGCGCCCCCAGACCCTGGAACAGTGGCAGATGTTCATGCCCAGCTGATACGCCCGGCCGAACGCGCTCGCACCGAATACTGTCGATGCGGGCGCGTTTCGACATTCGGGGAACAGGGTCGGCACAACGGGGCGGCGACCATGGACAGCCGAGGCGCGATACGGGACAGCGGCGGAGTCGTCACCCGAGGCCATCGGGCGCCTCGGCGCATCGAGCGCCGGAAGCGGGCGGGCAGTCGCGCGGCGCCGTGGGTCATCGACACCGAATCCTGTTCCACACGAGCGCATTACCGGCCGGGATGGTCCTCGCCCCCGACGCGAAAGCACCGTGCCCGCCCCGAACATATTCGGGGCGGGCACGGTTCGAGCTTGCGGCCGATCAGGCCAGGGTGCGCATCCAGCCGTGGGCGTCGGCGAACGTGCCGCGCTGAATCCCGGTGAGGGTGTCGCGCAGGGCCATCGTCACCTCGCCCGGCTCGCCGCCGCCGATGGTGAACTCGCCGTCGGCGTCCTTGACCCAGCCGACCGGGGTGATGACCGCGGCGGTGCCGCAGGCGAAGACCTCGGAGATCTCGCCGGACTCCGCGCCCTTGCGCCATTCGTCGATGGAGATCGTGCGCTCCTCGACCGGGTAGCCGGCGTCGGCGGCCAGGGTCAGCAGCGAGTCGCGGGTGATGCCGGGCAGCAGCGAACCGGACAGCGACGGGGTGACCAGGCGGGCCTCGGAGCCGGTGCCGTAGACGAAGAACAGGTTGTTGGTACCCATCTCCTCGACGTTCTTGCGCTCGACCGCGTCGAGCCACACGACCTGGTCGCAGCCCTGTTCGGTGGCCTGCTTCTGCGCCAGCAGCGAGGACGCGTAGTTGCCCGCGACCTTCGCCTCGCCGGTGCCGCCGGGAGCCGCGCGCACGAATTCGGTCGAGAGCCACACTCGCACCGGCTTCACGCCGCGCGGGAAGTAGGCGCCGGCGGGCGAGCCGAGGAGCAGGTACTTGTACGCGGACGCGGGCTTGACGCCCAGCCCGGCCTCGGTCGCGAACATGAACGGCCGCAGGTACAGCGATTCCTCGCCACCGGCCGGCGGCACCCAGTCGGCGTCGACCTCGAGCAGCTGGCGGACCGACTCGATGAACAGCTCCGTCGGCAGCTCGGCCATCGCCATGCGCGCCGCGGACCGCTGGAAGCGCGCGGCGTTGGCGTCGACCCGGAAGGTCGCGATGCTGCCGTCGGCCTGCCGGTACGCCTTGAGTCCTTCGAAGATGGCCTGACCGTAGTGGAACACCATGGTCGCCGGGTCCATCGACAGCGGCCCGTAGGGCTCGACCTTGCCGTTGGTCCACTCACCGTCGCGGTAGTCGAGGGAGACCATGTGGTCGGTGAAGAACCGCCCGAATCCGGGGGCCGCGAGAATCTCCTGCCGTCGCTCCGCCGGTGTCGGGGCGGGATGCGAGATGCGGGTGAACGGCGCGGCAACTGTCATGACGTGGAGTCTAAATCGCCGCCGTCCGGAACGGGGAGCCGGTCCACCCGCGCCGTGTCTCGTTTGCCGGATCTCGCGGACGCGGCAGGTGATCCCGACCGGGCGGAATGCCGCCCACGCGGACGATCATCGGCTCGGCAGCCACCTGCGCTCGTAGCCGAGTCGGCGCGCCGCCCGCGCGAGCCCGCCCAGCACCACCCGCTGCACGCTCGCCGGGATCCCGGCCAGATACCCGTCCTGGTACTCCCACAGCAGGGCCAGGGCCAGCGGATTGCGCGGCACGCCCGAGCGCGTGGTGCGCCCCGCCGCGTCGAGCGCCTGCCACAGCCGGAACATCTCCCAGTGCCGTAGCGGCGGCCGGATCTCGTGGTCGATGACCACGCCCGGCGTCTCGCTCCAGAACTCGTGCACCGTCCCGGCGCCGGCCGCGAGCGAATCACCCTCGCCCACATGCTGTTCCACCCCGTCGATCCGGAACCGCAACCGGCCCGATCGCACGGTCCAGCGCTCGGCCAGCACCGGGTGCCAGTGCGGCCCCGCCTGCCGCCCCGGTGTGGGCAGCCGGTGTTCGAGCCGCAGGAACGGGCCCCGGTCGTCCGCTCCCTCCTCGACGAAGGTCACGGCGTGCCCGTTGCGAAAGGTGAGGGTCTGGTTGTCCATGTTCAATATATAAAGGTAACCTTCCTATTGTGTCAACACCCACCATGCTCAAGCTCCTGACCCAACTGACCCAGGCTTTCGAACAGGACCTGAACCGCGATCTCCGCGCGGAGCTGGACGAGAGCCTGCGCCCCGCCCACTACGCGGTCTTCCGCCACCTGTCCCCCGAGGGCTCACGCGTGACCGCCCTCGCCGAGTCCGCGGGCATGACCCAGCAGTCCATGGGCGAGCTGGTCACCCACCTGGAACGCTGCGGCTACGTCGAACGCACCGTCGATCCGGCCGACCGCCGCGCCCGCGTGGTGGTCGCCACCGAGTCCGGCCGCGCCGCACTGGCTCTCGCGGGCCAGCGGATCGCAGCGATCGAGCGACACCTGAGCGCCGACCTCGGCGAGGAGGGCCTGGCGGACCTCCGGTCGCTGCTCGCCCGCTCCCTGGGCGCGCTTCGCGGACACGAGAACCTCTGAGCACCTGCGGCTTCCGACGCCGTCGCCCAACTCCGGCCCCGAGTGGCTATGCCCGGAGATCATTCCGGAACCCAGGCTCGAGTGCAGAGGCTGCGCTACCCGGGCTGGGGCTGGGGCTGCGGCCGGAACTGGGGCAGCGGCCGAAACTAGGGCTGCGGCTCGGGACTGGACTTGCGGGCCGAGGCTTGGGCTTGGGCTTGGGCTTGGGCTTGGGCTTGGGCTTGGGCTTGGGCTTGGGCTTGGGATCAGCATCCCGCACACACAGCCGGCAGGGGTGATCCGCTCACGCCGATAGGCTGGGCGGATGCCGCCACGACCTCCCATGCCCACGCGGGCGTCCGTGCCCGCGCGCCCATCCGGCCTGTGGTTTCTCGCGCTCCCCGTGGCGGCGGCGCTCGCGGCGGTGCTGATCATCGCGTTCCAGGGACCGGACCGCATCGCCGGAAAGCCCATCCCCGCAGACCATCTCGGCTTCCAACCCACGAGCACGACGGCGACGACCGAACCGGCTCCCAAGAAGCGCGAAGAAGCCCCGCAGCGTTTCCCGGCGCTGACGCCGGGCTGGAAGACCGCCTTCGCCGTCACCCGCAACGCGCTCTACGACGTCCCGCCGGACTGGGCGTCCCTGGGGCCCGGCTGGGTCGGCGGCTTCGAGGGCAAGGAGTACACCCTCTACATGCGCGGCCTCGCCACGTTCGGGGAGGGGGCGTGCGGCGGCTACGACACCCAGGCCAGCGCCGGGATCGCGGGATCCGCGCAGAGCGACCCCGCGGCCGCGGCCCGCGAGGCGGCCCCGAAGTGGACGAAGGTCGCCCTCGAGGAGTCCGGCATGGGCGGCTGGAGCACGCCGACCACCTACACCGAAGAGCCGATTACCGTCCAGGGCCGCAACGGTTTTCACGTCACCGCGTCGATCGTCAATCAGGGCACGATCGACTGCGCGCGTCCGCCGACGGCGGTGCTGCACGTGGTCGCGATTCCGGACGGGAACGGCCAGACCATCCTGATGATCGTCTTCTCGGACCAGGACTTCGCCGGCGCGCCGACCGAGGAGGCGATGCGGCAGATGTACACGAGCGTGCGGCCGGCGGGGTTGGGCCGGGACGAATGCAAGAAGGACTTCGAGGTCGTCGGAACCTGGTGTTGAGCGGCGGGTTCGACCTCCCGGCACGTCTTCGGCCGATGATGCGCAGCCGCGTTGGCAAACCCGCCACCATCTCGTTCGCACGAGGGCGACCCGGCACCACCTCGTCAGCCCGAGGCTGAGGGGCTACCGAGTTACAGGATTGCCGGGGTGCCGGGGTGCCGGGGTGCCGGGGTGCCGGGGTGCCGGGACCAGAGTCCGCATTTTCGTGCACAATCCGCACCGCATCGGCGGGAAACCGCCAAATTCAGCGCATCAGTGCACGAAAACGCGGACCACCCTCACGCGGTATGCGGCTCCACGAACGGCGGCTTGACGACCTCGCACTTGATCCGCCGCCCCCGCACGTCCACCTCGACCTGGGCGCCCGGCTCGATCCCCGACGCGGTGTCGATGAGCGCCAGCGCGATTCCCACCTTCAGCGTGGGAGAGAAAGTCCCCGAGGTGGTTTCACCAACCTGCGTATCCCCCTGGAACACGCTCTGCCCCTGCCGCAGCACGCCCCGGTTGATCGCCTTCAGCCCGAGCAGCAGTCGCCGCGGCCCGTCGGCCTTCTCCCGAACCAGCGCCTCTTTGCCCCAGAAGTCGTCCTTCTTCCAGCCGACGGCCCACCCGGTCCGCGCCTGCAGCGGCGAAATCTCCAGGGACAGTTCATGTCCGTGCAGCGGGTACCCCATCTCGGTGCGCAGCGTGTCGCGCGCGCCCAGCCCGGCGGCCTGCCCACCGGCGGCCTCGACCTCGGCCACGATCGCCCGGAACACCGCGTCCGCGTCGTCCCACTTCGGCAGCAGCTCGTACCCGTGCTCGCCGGTGTATCCGGTGCGGCACACCCGCACCGGCCGCCCGTCCCATTCGGCGTCCTCGTACGCCATGTACTCCATGTCGGTGGGCAGCCCGAGCTTGGTCAGCACTTCCGCCGACTTGGGCCCCTGGACCGCGAACACCGCGTACGACCGATGCTCGTCGGTGACGCTGATCCCCTCCGGCGCGACCTTCACCAGCTCCGCGACCACGGCCGCGGTGTTGGCGGCGTTGGGCACGAGGAAGATCTCGTCATCACTGACGTAGTAGGCGATGAGGTCGTCGATGACCCCGCCCTCGGCGGTGCAGCACAGCGTGTACTGCGCCTTGCCCGGCCGAATCCGCCCGAGGTCGTTGGTCAGCGCCGAGTTGACGAACGCCGCCGCCCCCGCCCCCTTGACCGTGGCCTTCCCCAGATGGCTGACGTCGAACACCCCCACGGCGGTCCGGACGGCGGTGTGCTCCCCCACCGTCCCCGCGTACGACACCGGCATCTCCCACCCCCCGAACGGCGCGAAGGTGGCGCCCAGCTCGACGTGGACGGCATGGATCGGCCCCTGCAAAAGCTTCTCGTCGGTCACCCGAGGAAGCTTATCCCCCACCCCGAGCCCCGCCGATGCGGGCAATTCGCCACGGCCCCGACGGCCCCCACCGCACCCGGAACCGAATCCATCCCACCAGCGTCGATGAACATGACGGCAGCCTATCGCCGCAGCTCCCCAGGGTAGGTCCTGCCAGAAGTTAGCGGGCAGCCACGACGAGGCGGCATCCGCGAGCACGCCCGGAGAAAGGACCGCCTGATGTGTGTGGACGTCGATCTGCCGCACCGCCCGCGAAAGGCATGGCTGACGACCTCCCGCGAGATCGAGACGGTTCCCCGCGCAGGCATCGCCGACCCGGAAAGCGAACTGCCCGGCTCCCTCTCCGAACCCGCACTCCACGACCTCGGAACCGTTGTCTACGAGTCGTATCCAGAGGTCGCCTACCATTTCGACGCCCTGGAGACCCTCACTCGCGGCGCGAGGGACAGCTACGTCGTCACCGACGAACACCGGGCAACGCAACTGGCCAGCGTGGATCGCGAATGACGTACCCTCCGCGCCCTGGAACTCCTTCCGATCCCACACGCATTGTCATCCTGACCGTGTTAAACCGAATTGAGCTCTGCCCCACACCATGAGTCGCACGACCCCCTGAGATCCCGCGCTGATCACGAATCGTAGGGCGGACACCACACCGGCAAATCCGTTGGCGCGCACCATCGCCGCGCGGCTACTGTGACGCCATGCCAGGTTGACGCTAGAGACATCGCAACGCTCCGTGGCCGCGGGCACCGCCCGCACCTTCCGCCCCGACCCATCGGTTGAACGGAACGGAAGGACAGTCATGGAGATCAGGAGAATTCACGACGGCGAAGGCGCGGCGGTCTGCGAGCTGTGGGATCGGCAGGGCCGTGAGGCCATCGACGGCGGGCCGCTCACCGGCGACGGCAGGGCCAACCTGTCCCGCATGCTCGACGTGTCCGCGTGGCATCGCGACGCGTTCTGCCTCGTGGCGGTTGCCGACGGCCGCATCGTCGGATTCGTGAACGGCCGCACGGCCATCGGGGACGGGCTGCTGCCCGGAATCCTCGGGGAGATCGAATCGCTGTACGTCGTTCCCGAGGAACGCGGGAGCGGTGCGGGCCGGGCGCTCGCCGAGGCGGCCGTGTTGTGGCTGCGTGCACAGGGCGCCGGCACGATCCGGCGGCTCGCCTGCACCGACGCGCACGATGATCACCGGTTCTGGGCGGAGCTCGGCTTCGAGACCGACATGGTGTGCATGTCGCTCTACTCGGACTGAACCCACTATGCCGTGACCAGCGGCCCGAACCGCCGAATACGCCGAAGCCTGGGCGGCGATCGCTGCCCAGGCTTCGGCCTGGCAGGTCCCCGCCGCTACGGCGCCGTGGACACCCGCACCTGTTCCGGCCGCCTCTCGGGCGCGCTCTCGTGCAGGTAAGCCCGGAGCCGGCTCTCATCGATAACCTCGATGTGCTGACCCCGTGAGCGCAGCTCGGCGACCCGTGCCGCCTTGGTCGTAGAGAAGGCGGACGGGTCGTCGCCGGTGAACCTGTCGCCGATGACCAACGCCGTCGTGCGGCGGGTGACGTTCTTGGCGGGCGTCGCGCCGTGCAGAGCTATTGCGTCCCAAGCCTGTTGGCGGGTCATCGACGCCAGCTCGCCGGTGAAGACCACCACGCGCCCGTGCAGCGGGTGTGCGGGGTCGGTTCCGGTCACCTCGGGCATCACGAGCTGCGGGCGATCGTAGAAGGAGCGCCGGTGGTACGGCTCCGAACGCCCGCCGGCCGGCGCGTCCAGATCGACCGGCCGAGCCGCACGCCTGCTCCGATAGGGCCGCTCGACGCCGGTGGTCTCGAGCACGTTCAGCGAGTCGGTTCCGATCCGGGCCGCCAGCGCCAGCACGATATCCGCCGCGGCCATCGCGTCGGCCCCGGCCTCGTGGTGGGTGAACACCCCAATATCCAGCGCCGCGGCCACATCCGGCAACCGGTAGCTCTCCAGATCCAGGTGCCGCCGCGCCATCGCCAGACTGCAGCTGAATTCCCATGCGGGCATGTCGATCCCGCTGCGACTGCACGCCTCGCTCAACGCCCCGCTGTCGAAACTCGCGTTGTGCGCGACCAGCGGCAACCCATCCACCATCGCGGCGACCTCGGGCCACCGCTGCGCGAATCCCGGCAGGTCCGCGACCATGTCGGCCGTTATGCCGTGCACCCGAATGTTGTGGTGATTGAAGAAGTCGACGGCTCGCGGCGGTCGGCACAACCACGACCGGGTATCGACCCGCCGCCCGTCCCGCACCACGGAAACACCGACGGCACAGATACTCCCCCGGGCCGAGTTGGCCGTCTCCACGTCGATGGCCGCGAACGACAGTCCCCCCATCCTCACCGCACCCGCACCGGCAACGCCCGAGGCGTCCGCCCACCCTGCTCGACCAGAAACGGCCGCGCGATCCGCAACGACTCGAACTCCGCCCAGGCGTCCGCGAGCCCCGCCAGTCCCCAAGCCATAGTCAGCACCGGCCGCACGTCCGGATCGACGTCGAACCCCGGCCCCCGAATCGCCGTCGGGTGCGCCATCTCCGGCCACACCGGCCGAATCAGCTTCCCCGCCAATGCTTCCTGATGCCGAGTGAACATCCCGTCCACCGCCTCGACCTCCGCCTCCGCTGCAGCGACCGTGGCCTCGAGATCAACAATCTCTCCCGGCCCCGCCTCCCCCGCACCACACCACAGCTGCCGGTACCCACCGGTCAACCGCTCCAGGTTTTCCCCGTCCCCCGCGTCGATGACCCACGCCCCCGCCAGCCGCGAAAGCCCCATCCCCCGACCAACGTTCACATGCCAAACAACCGACCGGACTCCCACCTGGGAAAGCACCACCACGAGTGACAACACACTCTGGCCCACACTGCTCATGACGCTCCGAATTCGCCGCGGATAGTCTGCACCGGCCACCGTAGAGCATGGGTCCGACATACCAACGACTTTCGCATTCGTCCGCAGCTCGAATGCGATGGCAACGAGCGACTAAACAGCGCGGACCTGGCCGCACAGGATACGCCGAACAGTCGCCGACGCAGCGGGGTCAGCCATTCGGGTCTGGCGCAGTGTCTGACGGCGGCTGCTCAGCGGCCAGGAATCGTTCGAGGATCATGGCGGCAATCGCCAGGCCCGAACGCCTGGTGCCGAACGAGTTCCAGCCCAACCGTTTTATCCAAAGTGTCACGAACTAGAGTCGTGGCTCGATCACCGATCACCGAGCTCAACTCCGCTCAGATCACGCGGTCTTGATCAGACTGATCTGGCCCGCCAACTCGATAACCCGCTTGTCCTGCTCCCCGTAGCGGACGGACATCTGACTGTGCAGCCGCTTGAGCCGGGTCAGCGCGGCACGCACATCTCCCAGATACACGTGGCAAGTGGCCAACTGGCGCTGGCAGTACATGACGTGATCGTCGTAAGGCCCCCGCTCGGCGGTCAAATCGTCGATCAACGTCCGGTAGAGATCCGCCGCCCTGGAGTAGTCCGAGCTCTCGAATCGGATATCCGCCAAGCGAAGTCGCGCTTCCACCACATCGGCATCTCGCGATCCCAACAGCGGCACAGCCTTTTCCACGACGGTCTTGAGCTCGTGGATCGCGGGATCATAGCGAGAGTCGTCGGCGAAATCACGAGCACGCCGCATCGCCCGCCGCAGATCGCCCCGGCTGAAGTCCCCTCCGTTCGACAGCGGCTCGGCGACAACGGGTTTCGGCAGCACCCGGGTCGGCGCGACCACTGTCTGCGCGGTGCGCGTCGAGGTCGCGGCCCCCACCGCGAGCGCGTACATCTGTGCCGGACTGTGCGTGTCGTGCACCTCGGGTAGGTGGCTCACCCCGGACGCGTGGCGTAGCAACCCCGCGTGCACACTCGCGGCGTCATCGGGCCGCTGCTCGGGCGTCTTGGCGAGCATGCTGGTGAGCAACCGGGCCAGGTCCCCGGGCGTCCCGGGCAGATCCTGCCGGATATCCGGCGGCACCAGGTGAACCTGGTTCTGCCACACCAGATATTCGTTGCTGCCTGTCATGACCCGAGAGCCCGTGAGCAGCTCGTGCAGCACCAGCCCCAGCGAGTACAGATCCGTCTGCGGCACGACAGCTTTGCCCTCGACCTGCTCGGGCGCCATGAACGCGGGCGTGCCGAGCGTATGCCCCGTGCGCGTGTACCGCGTCCGGTTGGAATCCGGCGCGACCGCGAGCCCGAAATCCAGCACCTTGACCGTACCGTCGTCGCACAGCATGAGATTCGACGGTTTGAGATCCCGGTGATAGATCCGGTTGCGATGGGTCGCGGCCAGCACGGCCGCCGCCTGCGCCCCCAGTGCGGCGACCACGCCGATCGGCAGCGCCCCGTGCCGGTCCAGCAGCTCCTCGAAGGTGACCCCTTCGACGTATTCCATGACCAGATACGGCCGTTCGGGCGGCCCCGGCGCTGTGCCCACGTCGTGGATCGCGGGCAATCCCGGATGCCGCAGCGCCGCCATCAATTCCGCCTCGCGGAAGAACCGCTTGGCCCAATCCGGGTCCTGGTCGAGGTTCGGGTGGGTGAACTTCACGGCGATCCGGCGCTTCAGGTTGTGGTCGAAGCCGTCGAAGACCTGCCCCATGCCGCCCGCGCCGATCTGTTTGATCAGCTCGTACCGGCCGCCGATGAGCTGCGGTTGCACCGCCCCTACCTCCATGAGTTCACGAGAGATGTCAAACTACTCGGCCGCGACCGCCGGCCGCAGCCGCCCCTGCGCCAGCCCCTGGAATCCGGCCCGCACCAGCGCTTCGACGGTCACCCGCCGCCGCTGCCACGCCGCCTCGAAGGCGCTCAGCTCCTCGAACGCCGCACCGAACCGCCGCTGCTCGGCGGGCGAGATCCGCGGCACCGGCACCTGATACAGGTCGATCGGTCCCTCGGCCGCCTCGACCGCCGCGCGCAGCACCCCCGCGAGAAACCGCGGGTCGACCACGGCGGCATTGGTCCGCACGAGGTGAATCCCGGCCCCGAGCAGCGCCCCGTCGTCCGCGCAAACCCGCACGGCCGCTGCACTACCGACCGCGACGGCGACGTCACCGGCCCGAATCACCACCGCCCCCGGGGTTTCCGGATTCCCCCACCGCGACGGCGCGCGGCCGAGCCGAACGTCCTTCACCGACAGCATCGGGGTATCCCCACCGTCCGAGCCCACGGTAGGCGGCGCCTGGAACACCGTGACGGTCCCGGCCTCGGACAGCTCCTCGAGCGAAATCGTTCCGCCGGCACTCGATTCGAGCTCCAGCACGGGCGGCTCCCCGGCCCGCTGCTGGACCAGCTCGTCCCGCAGCACCGGATACCCGTCCTGCGGATCGCCCAGTCCGCGCGGGGTCAGGTCGATCTCGCCGTCGAGCAGTTCCACCACACGCTCGGTGTGGGGCAGCGCGTCGGGGTGCATGGGATCCTCCTCGAAGGCCCGCCACGCCCGCAGGGCGTAGGAGGGTTCACCGGCCGCGTTCACCAGCAGCACGTGGGCAGGTTGTGTCTCGGACTGCCGCAGCAGCCACAGATCCGGAGAATCCGGGATGCCGGCCAGGATCGCTCGCAGCACGCCGCCGCGCAGCAGTACATTTCGCAGCGTGCGCGCCTCCGCGGCGAAGGCGAGCCGGTTGGGCATGGCCACGGCCACGAGGCTGCCCGGCGCGGCATGCCCGAGGCAATCCCGCGCCCACGCCCGCGCACCGTCACCGGTCGCCCACCGCCGCTCCCCCGCCCGCCCGAAGTGGCCGGGATCGTAGACGAGAGCGTCGAATTCGCGTTCCGCGAGCGCGCGGTAGTCCGGATACACGGCGATATCCCCCGTCACAGCCGACCGTCTCCCCCTCTGATCACCGCGTACACCCGCCCCGTGGTCCGCGTAAACGGTAGCAGCGCCGCCGAAAACAACGGACCCGAACAACAGTCCGCCATCACCGACCGCCCGCGGGCTCGTCCTCGGGGATCAATGCGCCCGCGGTGAGTCCCGTTGTCACCAGTTCCGCGACGTGTTCGGCGGCATACCCGGCCCGCCGGGCGGCGGTGCGCAACAGGAACAGCCGCCGGAAGAGCGCACCGTACCGCTGCTGCTCGGCCAGCGACAGCACCGGGATCTTCAGCCGGGTGGGATCGAATCGGATGGTGGATGTCCTTGTCGCGGAGACATTCTCGGCCCCGGTCAGGAACCCGGCGAGAAACCAGGGATCGAACCGCGCCGGATCGACCCGCAGCGTGTGCACGTGCGGCCCCCGCACGGCCCCCGCGTCGTCGGCCTCGGCGACCCGGGCACTGCGCCCTCCCGAACGATCGCTGCGCACAGCGGGAATCAACACGTCACCGGCCTCGACCGGATTCAGGACCGCCGGCGCCGCGGTGCTCAGCGTGCCGGATGCCGGACTGCCGGTCGCCACATCCGGCGCGGTCAGAACGCGCCGATCCGCGTCGGCCTCCACCCGCTCCGAACTCGGCGGATCACTCCTGATCCATTCCACCTGAGCGCTTTTGGACAGATCGTTGATGGTCACGAACCGCCACGTCTTGCTCTCGGATTCGGTCCATCCCGCCAGCAGCCGGGTGATGGAGGTCAGTTCCGTCGTGGCCCGGGTGAGCTGCCGGATCGCGTCGTCGACCTCGTCGGCGACCGTCCCCGAATCCAGCGCCGACCGCACGTACCGCGCCGGGGTGAGATCGACCTCTTCGTCGAGCACGTCCACGAGCCGCACGACCGCCGTGCGCCCGGAGACGACCGCGTCATCCGGTGTCGCACCGTCGAATTCGCGCCAGGCGCCGACCGCGGCCTCGGTAACACCCTCCCAGTCGATGCGCTCCTCCCCGTCGATCCGCACGGTCAGGCCGGTGGTGTCGACGAACAGCATGGAGTCGGCCGCCTGCTGCGGGCGCAGTATCCACAGCTGCAGCCCCACGTGCCACGGCTGCGCCGCTCCCGGAGCCAGCCCGATGACGGCGCGTAATGCCCCGGACCGCACCAGATTCGCGCGAATCTTGCGCCCCGAGGGCCGGGTGGCGACGGAGGGCGGCAACAACAGAATCGCGGTGCCACCCGGGTTCAGGTGCGCGATCGCGTGCTGCACCCAGGCCAGCTCCGATTCGTTGCGCGGCGGCGGACCGTAGTCCCAGCGGGGATCGAAGGCGAGTGCGTCCGAGCCCCAATCTCGTTGCCCATAGGGCGGATTGGACAGCACGGCGTCGACGCGCAGTTCAGCAAAGGCGTCGGCGGTGAGACTGTCGCCACCGTGAACTACGGGCTCGAGCCCGGTATCGGCCTCCAACAGCAACCGCGTGCGCTCGGCCTGCACCGCCAACACGTCCTGCCCGTACAGCCGGGTCGCGCCCGCTCGCGCGGCGGCGATCAGCAGTGAACCGCTGCCGCACGCGGGGTCGAGCACGCTGTGTACATCCGCCGACCGCAGCAGCTCGACCATCAGCCCGGCCACGGCTTCCGGGGTTATGTACACACCCGTCGCCTGTGTACCTTCCAGCGCCCGATCGGCCAGTGCGTCGAGTGCGGCCCGCGTTTCCCCGGCCGCGACAGACCGCCCGAAAACATCCGCCGCGAGCGCGCTCAGTTCGGCGTCCTCGGCCCCCATCTCCCGCGAGTCCCAGCCCGCGTCCGACCGCCGGAGCGACGCGATCAGCCGCGCGGCCAACTCCGGCGAGGTCCGCGCCCGCACGAGCGTGCGCAACTCGGTGGCGGGCGAGTCCGTTGCCTCCACCCCGTGCGCCACCAGCCATTCCCGCACTTCATCCAGGTCGAAGGTGGGCCGGGTCTCGGTACTCCCGGCCGTGGGTTTCGGGAAGTCGGCGTGCCGGCGCCGCCAGTTACTGACCGTGGCGCGCGTGACCCCGGTGAGCCGCGAGATCTCCGCGGCATTGACCTTCGACACGGGCTTCGACATTCCACTCCTCTCGTGTACGTTCCCCCACCCTGCGCGATGCCTAAGCAAAAATCAATCTCCAGATTCGTGTTGCGAATGTTTTCACCATGCTCTACGTTTTACATCAACGCCGCAGCGGCCGGATCGCCCACAACTCGGGAGCGACTCGCACAGGTCTCGCCGCGTGCACCGGCGCCTCGCCGGGACCTGGTCACACACCGCGGTCAGCCTTTGCCACCCGCGGCGATCCCTTACACCCAAAGCCAAGGAAAACCATGCGCACCCTGCCCACCCTCATCGCCATCGGCGCGACCGCCGCCGCTCTCACCGCCGCCGCACCCACCGCGTTCGCGGCCCCCGACACCGGATCCGGCAGCGGCAGCGGCTCGTCCGGCTCCGGCTGCGCCGCCCGCACCTCGGCCGACCGCCAGTTCCTGCGCGACGCCGGCCAGACCAAGAAGAGCTGCACCGTTCAGGACAGCGCCATCCGACTGGCCCTGTCGCAGTGCCGCTGGCTCGACACGAACGGCAACTCCGCCCGCAACCACATCACCCTGGCCGAGAGCTCGCGCGGCGCGGTGCAGTACCCCTACACCTTCCTGAACGCCGCCATCGACGCCTATTGCCCGCAGTACCAGATCTGATCCCACCCTTTCGAAGGAACCGAAATCCCATGCACCGCAAGCTGATCACCGCCCTGACCGCCGCCACCCTGGCCACCCTCACCGCGGCCGGCGTCGCCGGCGCCGCACCCGCCTCCACCCTCCACGAGGGCATGCAGATCGTCGGCCAGGACGTACAGCCCGGCACGTACTCCACCGCAGGCCCCACCGACGACGACTACGGCGTCTGCTTCATCACCTGGCTCCCCTACAAGGGCGCCAAGACCTCCGAACTGATCGACATCGAGTCCTACACGGGCGCTTCGTATGTCCGCCTGAACGACGGCGACGTCATCGAGGTCAACGGCTGCACCTGGACCCACGAGTAACCGACCCACCACCAGTCAAGAGGAATCATGCCCAACCGCACCGCCACCTTCACCCTCGCCGCCTGCGCCGCCCTCGGCGCCCTGGCCACCGCAAACGCGGGCACCGCCGCCGCCGAGACCCACGTCCGCACCTACTCCGGCTACGGCGCCGAACGCGCCTGCAACATCGACAAGATGAACACCCCGTACCAGGCCGGCCAGGAGGTCGTGCTCTGCGACGAGGTCGGCGACAACCTCTACAAGCTGACGATCGTCCCGAATTCCGAGATCCCGTTGCACATCGCGCGTCTCGCGGTGACGGGCAGCTTCAGCGGCCTGTCGTAGCGGTAACCATTCGCGGTGCCGGCTCTGCCCGGCACCGCGGCTCGGGAACGCCTCCCATGCCGCTCTCCCGATCGAAACCTCGGCGCGGCCGGCGGGGAGCCGCGCACGGTAAGTCCCGAATTCTCTGGCTTGTTCCCTCTGCACGCCAATCTCTCATCACCCCAACGCATTCGGTCTTCGGCACGCCGCCAAAGCCTCGATTCCACATGCCCTCAGGAGCAGCAATGACCAACCCTCAGCACCCCCAGCAGCCCTGGCCCACCCAGCCCCCCGCTCCCCACTACCCCCAGCCCCCGAAGAAGCGCCGCGTCTGGCCCTGGGTCCTCGGCGGCTTCTTCCTCTGCATCCTGGTCCTGTTCGGCGGCTGCACCCTCCTGATCGGCAGCGCCGCAAACGAAGTCGCGAAACAGGAGGAGAAGCGCACGGTAGCCGAGCCCCTCGGCACGGAGGTCCGCGACGGCAAGTTCGCGTTCCAGGTGACGAAGGTCGATCCCCCGGTCGCGACGGTGGGCACCAACGAGTACTTGAAGAAGGACGCCCAGGGCGAGTACGTCCTGGTCTACGTGGACATCACCAACACCGCCGACCAGCCCCAGACCTACTTCGGTGACAACCAGAAGCTGGTGGACGACCAGGGCCGCCTCTACTCCCACGACACGGCGGCCGCCTACAACGTGATCCAGGACCTGGTGACCGAGATCAACCCCGGCAACAAGATCTCCGCGGTGTTGGCCTTCGACGTCCCGAAGGGGACGGTTCCGGCGGCGGTCGAGTTCCACGACTCGGCGTTCTCGGGTGGGGTACGGGTGGCGATCAAGTAGCACCCGGTCCGGCCGGACCCGACCGAAGTCGGTCCCCGGCCGGGCTTTTCGGCGTCACAAGCTCGCCGGATTCATCTGTTCGCACGATGGTCGCGCAGCAGTCGGAAAGGAAGACTCGTGGCGGCGCCGGGCCCGGAGAACCAACCCTCCTCGGCGCCGGCAATCACCCGACAAGCGATGGAGAACCGCCCGCATGAAGAAGACGATGATCGCAGCCGTTGTCGCCACCGGCCTCGGCACCGCCGTGGCAGCCGGCCAGGCCGCCGCCACCCCCGTGCCCCTGGATTCCCAGATGAGTTCCACCACGATCGAGACCAAGGCCACCGCACCCCTGAACCCGGTAAGCGCCGCCCTGCAGTCGGTCGCGGACGGGCTCTCCTTCATCGGCGGGCAGGACCTGCCGGGGCAGTGCAACATTCCGACGGGGTGCTGATCCGCCGGCTGCCCGGCGCGATGTCTGACCTAACGCCCGATTGACTCGTTGTCTCGATCTCCCGCCGAGTGGTCTCTGATGTTGGGGCCCACTCGGCTTTCGAATACCACGACCATCGACTCACCGGTCGAGGCGCATTCGGACTGGGATCGACGCCTCAAGTACCGCGGTGATGTGCACCCCAGCTGGATGATCGGTGCGGCTCGCTACCCAGACACGATCCCCAACCAGACATACTCCCGACCTCTGGTGATGGCCACGAATCGCTGATTGGTCGCGAGCTCCGCGCGGTCGCGGGCGGAATCCGATTCCTTGCCGGGTTCGCTGTCCGGTGCCGACTTCACGAAGTACGGATGAACGACGGCACGGAAGTCCAAGCCTTTGGCCCGGTACACCGTTCCGACCTTGATCATGTCCTCGTCGGAAGCGTCGTAGTCTTCGAGATTTCTGAACGCGATATCCCAGCGGCGCAACGCCACCCGGAATCTGTCGGCCTCGCGATTAGTTCTGGTGATCAGCGCGATCGTGGACAGCGGAAATCCCTCGGAGTCGAGCTTTCGCAGCCGTGAAAGCACCTGCGCCTCCACATCCTTCGCACTGCCGCTCCAGGTTTCGGCCGTACCGCCACCCAGGGCTCCCTCGGATCCGCTCAGCGCGATCCCGGCGGCTCCGTCGAGGTCCTCGATGCCGTCCTTGCCTTCGAGAGATGCGGCGAGCGCGAGGACGGCCTCGCAGTTGCGGTAGTTGACGCGAAGCAGCTCACCACGCCCGACGATGGATATCCCGGCGTCGGAGAGCCGCCAGCCACCGGCATAGACCCGTTGTTGGCCATCGCCAACCAACAGCAGCGCGTTCGGAGCGTCCCCGGCGATCGCATGTGCGAGGCGCAATCCCATGACCGTCATGTCCTGCACCTCGTCCACGACCACCATCTCGTATGGCTCGTCCAAGGGTCGTTGTCGCAACTCGTCGAGCGCGAGCCGGATCAGGTCGTTGGCGTCGAGAAATCCCGACTCCGCACGCAGCTTCTCGTACTGTTCGTACAGCTCCCACACCGCTTTTCGCGCGGGCTGGCGAAGGGTGCCGTTCCGTCCGCGTCGAACCAGCTTTGCGTACTCGTCGAATTCAGTGATTCCCCGTCCCTTGATCAGCCGGTCGATTTCCTCACGCCAGTAGCGATTGTCGCGCTCGATATCCGCCAGTGGTCCCCGGCTGCCCACCCGGGACCACGCGAGATTGAACGCGTTGTCGGCCCTCTTGAGGTCCATTTCCGCTTCCCTGCCGCGGGATTCGAGAAGGTCTCCCGCCCACGAATGCAGGCTCTTGAACTCGGCGCGATGCTCGGCGCCCGGCACCAGTTGCCCGAACGCACGCTGCTGGCATGGTGGCAGATTCCGCACGAATGTCGTGAACAGCAACCTTCCGGTGCTTCGCCGGGCGCGGTACGCCATCCGATGGAGAGCGACCACGGTCTTGCCGGTCCCCGCCGGCCCAGCGATACGGGCGGGTCCGTTGTAGTGCCTCGCGACGAGGACCCGCTGCTCGGGATCCAGAAATGTCATCCATTCCGGGAACGGCTTCTCCAGCGCCCGCGCCCGCTCGGCGGTGAGTACATCACTCGGATCCAACAGGCCGAGGCCGAGAGGTTCGGAAGGATCGCCCCGCCCGTTTCGAAGGCTCAGCGACACCAGCGAGTATCCGCCTCCCCGTGCCGCCACCGCCTCGGCGATTCTGCCCGCCAGCCCGCGATCCACACGGTTCCCGCTGTCGAGCAGTGTCCGATAGTCGATTTCGCTCACGACCCGGTATCGACCGTCCGAATGAATTCTTGCGCGCGGTGCGATGACCAGAACGAGTTCGATCGTCTCCGAGACGAATACGTTGCCGCGTTGACCGAGCGGAAGGTCAGCGAAGTGCTGCTCGGCGTGGACCCGGAGCTTCTGGACGATGGGATCGGATGGAATCGCGTCGCCGAATACGAGGGCGAAGACGCCTCCGGGCCCGATCAGAAAGGCGTCGGCGTATTCCTGGGCACCGTTTCCTCCGTCGCGTACGAGCAAATGCCACCCACGCCGCCCGTCTGCCAGCAGCCCCGACAGGACATTCCGCTGCCGTGTCCCCATCGGACCGATCGCAGCCAATACACCTGCGGCCTGCACCCGCCGAATCTCCCGATCGTTGCTCGCTGACCGTGACATCACGCACCCCCGTCGTCGCGGCGACATCCGCCCGATTCGAGCGGCGTCATATGAGCGTGACGCAACGACGCTGCGAGTCACAAGTTCCAACCAGTCGGCTTGCTACCCGCAAACGAGCAGAATCCGGCCGTGGGCACCGTACGCGCGACTCGGATTCGAGGATGGTCGCAATAGCCGATCGTGCACGCCAAATCGCTTGTGCAGATGGCGATTCGGCGCAGCGCTGCTCGCATTGACCGCCCTACTGAGGCACGCCGGGTGCTCGCAGTGTCTCGGATTGGCTGGGATGATCGGGTGAGCACGGGGGCCGCTCAGGCGAACAGCAAGAGTGCCGGCCTCTTGCCACGGACGGCACTTCGGTCCGCAACACCTGGTAGACAGCTCTCATGACCATCGACGAGCTGCAGGATCTGGTGACCGAGTTCTCCCGTCAACGGGATTGGGAACGCTTCCACACCCCGAAGAACCTGGTCATGGCCCTGTCCGGTGAGGTCGGCGAGTTGACCGAACTGTTCCAGTGGCTGACCCCCGATGAGAGCCAGGCTCTGTGCGACCGGGAGCAGGACCGGGTCAAGGTCGAACATGAGATGGCGGACGTCCTGATCTACCTCCTACGGCTCGCGGAGGTGCTGGACATCGACCTCGGAGCTGCGGTTCAGGAGAAGCTGCGGGTGAACGCGGAGCGGTACCCCGTCGAACTTTCGCGGGGACGAGCAGCGAAGTACTCCGAGCTCGGGTAGCCGAGCCAGGAAGCAGCTACCCGGTCATCTTCTCCAAGAATGCTTGGGTTTCGGGGTCGGTCGAGTACACGCAGGTGCCCGCCATACCCCGTGTCAACAGCACTTTGTAGGTATTGCGGATGAGGGCGCCGAAATGCGCGTCCTCGGCCTTCTTGACGGCCGGGTCGTGGGAGTACTCCCGGCGAGACACCCAACTGTCCCCACGCCGAACGAAGTCCGGGCCGAAAATGACCCCGGACCAGTCGTACTCGAACCCCTGCGCAGTGTAGATACAACCGACCTGGCCGAAACCTCGGTCATCGAACGCCCAGTAGTAGGATTCGGGCGCGTCGGGCACTTTCTTGCCCGGTTTGGCATTCCAGGGGCGCTTCCAGTCATCGATCGATACATCGTCGACAAGACGCTTACCGTCAGGTGTATCCACAGGATCACTCCAGCGCCAGCAGTATCCGGCAGCCAATCGTGCTGTGCCGCCGTGCTGTTCACGCTCACTCAGGATCCAAGCTTCCAATGCAGCCGGCGTCGCGGCGGTTGTCACGCGGAATTCGTCGTCGGTCCCGGAACTCAATCGGCTCCAGCTGATCGGCGGCAGCGGGTCCAATCCGAGGAGCCGGCGCACCCACTCGTCGAAGGTATCCGAACCACCACAGCGGAATTGACCGTCTAGGCGAACCACATCGATCCTGCACCCGGCGGCGACCGCGGCCGCGTTGATCTCCCCGAGCGAGCCCATCTCCCCCGGACGCACGATCTGGTTCTCATCGAGCAGGAATACCGGCACCCACGCCACATCGATCAATTCCTCGATCTGACGCCGGGCCAATGCACGCTTCTCCTTCCCGGTCCAGCGGTTCACGCTGTTCTCGCGGACACGATGAGCCTCATCGCAGATCAGCACGTCGAGTTCCCGTGGTTCGGCGCCGACGTAGTTGTTGAAGTACTTGAACATCGTCTGCACACGCGTATTTCGGCTGCCCGCGACCTTGCGCATCGTATTGGTGAACGCGCTGGAACCGGTGGCGTGGTGAACCTTCCGTCCCTGCCGGGACAGTTCGCCCAGCAGGCTGAGCGCGATCACGCTCTTGCCCGACCCTGGTCCGCCGATGACAACCACGACGGTCTGGGTCCGTTGCGCGCGAGCAGTCACGACTGCCTGCTCCACGAGTTGATAGGCCACCCGTTGCTCATCCAGCAGAACGAATTGCTCGCGATCCTGAATCTCTTTGGCCGCCAATCGCAACAGCGGCTTGCTCGGTCCATGAGTGAAGCGCAGAAACCTGTCGGCGGCTTCGCGCGCCTGATCGCGTCCGCCGCTGACATCGAGCGTCGACCGCAAGTGTTCGACCATCTCGGACTTGAGATCTTCGGTGAACATGCGCCCGAAGCGGTCGGGCCGGTACTTCATGAGCGATGGAATATCGGCCGACGTCGCATTGTGCAGATAGGCGATGCCATGGACGGACTGCGCCGGAAGTTCGGCCAGCGCCGGCGTCGAATCGACCAAATATTGGCAGTACCCGCGGACCTGTGCCACCGGATGCAACACCGGGTTCGAATAGGCGGCAATCGAAACCACATCGGCGGCAAGCAGTTCCGCCTTCGACCACTGCTTCAACTCCACGAGCACATAGCTGACCTCACTCGTGCGTGGATGAACTCCGCACAGGATGGCATCGACCCGCTTGGGACTGTGCGGGAGCTTGTGCTCGAGCAACACCTCCACATCACCCAGACCGGACTCGACGAGTTCGTTCAGCAACGGCGGCAGACTGCGCAACCAGGATTGCACCTCACCGGCCCCCACCTGATGCTCCCACTGATGCCGAGCCTGCTCGCTCATCAGCTGATGCAGTCGCCCGGCCTGCGCTTCCGCCAGCAGATACCGAGCACTTCCACGAATCAGAGCCACGTTGCCTTCCCCCACCTGGGCGCGCGAAATCGACGTGCGGGTGGAGGCAGCTACGAAGTGGCCTTCGGTGCCCGGCGGGCCGCGCAGATCAGATTAGCGAAGAGTGGGGACAGGGTCGGCAACGGTTGGGGCGCTGGTGTAGTCGCGAGCCAAACGCCAGCGAATCGACTTATACAGCAGCTGTGTTCGCTGGCGCGGACACGAGGGAACCTCCATGGCTCGCTCAATGTCCAGGGGGAGAGGGCTCATCCCCGCGCGTGCGGGGAGCATGGAATCATCAAGGTCGGCTCGAAGAACTTCGAGGGCTCATCCCCGCGCGTGCGGGGAGGATACTTCCTGACCAGCACGTCTTATCACACGTAGGCCGGTTTTCATTCACTTTCATTCGCGGCTTTCCTACTGCGACTACGGACCGCCTAACGCATAGGCGGTAACTGAAACAACCTGACCGGCGAACACAAGTTCACGAAGGTCTTCTCCACACGCAGGTATGAGCACATCACCGACCTCGTCCACGTACCGTCGAGATGCTGGCCGGGTGTTCCCGCACGCAACCGATCAATCGATGGTCATCACCGAGGCCCGGTCGCAGAGCAGACCACCGACCGAATCGGTGGGTTCACCGGCACGCTGCGCACCGAGTTCGCAGACGATCGCGACTACACGCGAGTCCTGAGCAAGTACCGTCGACGGCTCGTCCATGCGGGCGAACTCCGGGCCGATTCGCGCGTTCCGGTAGAGAAGTTGGTGCACAGGAGGATTCCGGTCCTTGTCCTAGACAGTGTCGATCAGCGGTCTGCCGTGCAGCACCATGGAGACGACGCCTTGGGAATCTCGCGGCCCGGAGTCCGGGTGCCCGCTGAGCGGGAATCTGGGAACCACGGCCTGGGATACCGAGCAATCTGCCGCGTGTCGACCTCAACGACGGTAGCGAGTGTCGGCTGGTCCTTTCGGAAGAGCTGCTCGGCGACATAGCGCGCGCCATTGTCGCGAGTTCCGTCGAAAAGCACGGTGACTACTGCCAGTCCGGTGCACTGATCGCCGTCCCAGCCGCAACGCTGCAGATCTGCCGGACCCCGGACTAGACAGCGACGATCATCGGCTACGTCCCCACACCCCGCAAATAGCCCCACCCCGACGGCAGAACCGCGCTGTTGGGATCACCGCATCTGGTTGGTCAGCACCGATGATCCCCCGACGCAATGAGGACGGCAGAGTGCGCATGGGAAGGCCCACCACCGGAGCTCGTCGGTCCCGCTGGGTCGCGTAGACCGAATGGCGCCACAGGCCTCCATGAAATCCGCCGCACATCGCTGGGAACCGACCGAGCGTCATGTCCGGGTCGAACCCCACGTGCCGGGTCACGTACGGTGAAGATGTCTCCGAAAGGTAGTGCAAGCCATGGCATCCGATCGTCAGAGAAAAGTGAATGAAAAACGGCCGATCGGCGAGAATACGTGCAGGTCAAAAAGTATGCTCCCCGCACGCGCGGGGATGAGCCCTATCAAGCGCCCGACGCGCCGCGACTGTTCTGATGCTCCCCGCACGCGCGGGGATGAGCCCTCGGCCACTGTCTCAAACACAACA
>NZ_JBSHMS010000024.1:54137-118891 GCF_053645575.1 Nocardia sp. NPDC055321 | reverse complement strand
GTTTTTTTTTAGAACCCACGCACGCGGCCCGGGAAATTTCCTGTCCGGGGCCCGCGTCGTGCTCGGTGCCGGTGGCCGGTGTCCTGGGCAGGAGCACGGTGGTGATCGCGACCGTGCCCGTGCTTCAGCGGGAGCTGGTGCGGAACGGCTCGGCCGGCGCGCCCAGGTTCGGTGTGCCCAGCAGGGACGGCGAACTCAGCGCGTAGATCCCGTCGTTGGTGAGCAGCCACACGATCTTGCGGTCGTATTCGACGTACACCCCGTGGGTCGGATTGCTGCGCGCCCAGTCCTGGGTCTCGGGCCCGAAGGTCGGCGGCGCGAAGTACCCGGCGATCGTCGGGTGCGCGGGGTCGGAGACGTCGAAGAACTGCGCGCCCGCGTTGTAGAAGTCGTAGATCAGCAGTCCGTCCTTCGGGTCGCCGGGTGAGGTGTAGTACCCGCTGCGCTTGGGTCCGAAGCTGCCGCCGCGCTGGCAGTAGTCGGTCACCGGCGCGTTCTCGGGCGGGGTGGGCCGGGGGAGCCGGTCGACGATGCGCGGATTCGCGGGATCTTTGGCGTCGATCTGGAAGATGTCCTTGTACGGCTCGTAGCAGTCCTCGGACAGCGGATAGCCGCTGAGGTAGACCATGCCGGTCCGCTCGAACTGGGAGACGTCGATGTTGTCGGCCTCGGTGCCCGAGACGGACATCGGGATGTCGAGGTGGCCGACTTCGCGCAGATTCGCCGGGTCAGAGATGTCCAGGATCGACATGCCGAACCCGCCCATCGCCGCGAAACCGTATCGGCCGCCCTGCTCGATCGGGGTCGGGATGTACAGCGGATTGCGCGAACCCATCCACGAGGTGCGGTTGCCGCAGCGCGGATTGGCCCGGTAGGCGGCGTCCTCACCGCGCACCATGCCCTCGCGGTGCCAGGTGTCCAGCAGCCGCGGCTGAGCCGGATCGGCCATGTCCCAGACCTGGAATCCGTTGGCGTACAGGTAGGTCGGGTATTCCTGGTTCGACCAGTCGTCGCTCGGCGCGGTCGAGACGAACATGTACCGGCCGCCGTCCCAGTGCGGGACGTCGAGCGAGCCCGAGCCCTGCTGCGGCTTGCTCGTATCCGGGGCGAGCGGATCGCGCTGGGCGGCATCGGTGCTCACCGTGGCCAGCAGTTGCCAGTCCCGCTTGCGCGGCCCGTTGAGCTTGTAGACCTTGAAGCCCTTGAACTGGGTGTCCGCGCGGGCGGCGGCCACACCGCCGGGCGCGCCGAACTTGCTGTGTTCGGGGGTGTCGCCGAGCCAGAAGGGGATCTGCCGGCGCATCTCGAAACTCTGCACCATGATGTAGCCGCCGTAGCGCTCGCTCCACTGAATGGTGGACGCGCCCCAGTAGTCGTGTGCGGCCCAATCCTTGCCAGCGACCGCCTCGTCGTTGCCGTCGACCTCGCCCAGGTCCTCACGGGACAGCGACTCCACGACACGAACGTCCCGGACGTCGGTGATGTCGTAGACCCTGGCCTCGCTGCGGTCGTACTGGAACATGTATCGGCGGCCGTCGAAGTCGACGATGTTCTGCCAGGAATGGAAGGGGTCCGGGGTGAATCGCTGACCCCCGTAGTGCGCCTCGACCGTCACGTTGTCGCTGCGATAGGTGTTCGGGTCGTAGCCGCCGGTCGCCGGGAAGAGCTCTTCGCCGCCGCCGGGGAACGGATGCTGTTCCTCCTCGTTGACGTAGGTCAGCCCGGGATGCAGGAACGTGCCGTCGTTCTGCATGCCGTAGCTGCCGGGATCGACCGCCGAGGGCCGGCGGTCCCCGCAGACCAGCGGGATGTCGGGGTCCGCCGCGACCGTGTTCGCGCCGCGCTCGTCCGCGATCTTCGTCACCACCGTCGTCGCGCCCGTCACGGCGAGCGCCGCCGCGGCGACCGCGGCCCATCTCATTCGCGTGTTCACGGTAGGAAAGTCTGCTGGCGGGCGGGAACGGAAAACCCCTCCTCGAAGCCGCTTTCGCGGGCGCGGTTCCGGCCGCCGGGCCCTTGTCTCGCGAGGGCGACGGTGCTATGCGGGGGCGATGGGTTGTCGAACGGGTGGTCGATCCTCGCCGGACCCGTTCGCGCCCGGGCCGATACGCTGGGCACGGCCGTGCGGCGTATGCGGTCCCTGATGAGGCACGTGAGAGGAGCGGACCCGGTGACCCGGTTGCAAGCCGTGCTGTGGGATATGGACGGAACCCTGCTCGACTCGGAGAAGCTCTGGGATGTCGCGGTGCGCGAACTCGCCGCCGAACTGGGCCACGAGATGAACGACGACATGCGCCGCGCGCTGATCGGCGCCTCGGGCCCCAACGCCCTGCGCATCATGTTCACCGGTCTCGGGCTCGATCCGACCCCCGCGGCGCTGCGCGAGGCCGGGCAGTGGATCGAGCGGCGCGTCATCGAACTGTTCCGCGATCCGATTCCGTGGCGGCCGGGTGCGCGGGAGGTCCTCGCCGCGCTGGCGGCCGCGGATCTGCCCATGGCCCTGGTGACCAACACCAAACGCTCCCTGACCGAGTACGGCCTGGACACCCTGGGCAGGCATCACTTCCGGGCGACCGTGTGCGCCGACGAGGTCGGGCAGGGCAAGCCCGCGCCCGACGTGTACCTGCGGGCCGCCGAACTGCTCGGCGTCGACCCCGAACACACTGTGGCCATTGAGGATTCGCCCACGGGTGCGATCTCGGCCGCGGCGGCGGGCTGCACGGTGCTCGTCATCCCCTGCGAGATCGCGGTGCCCGAGGCTCCGGGGCGCAACTTCCGCGAGTCGCTGGTCGGGGTCACGCACGACGATCTGCACGAGCTGGTGCTGGCCCGGCACGCCCGCTGATCGGCCCGCCGCGCACGCGAACTCCCGAGCGGGTCGGGGTGACCGGGGTCACCGTCGCCCGCCGGTGTATTCGGGAACTGCCTGATGGGCGGGGGTAATCCGAGCCATGGCGATAGCCGATCGGTTGCGTAAGTAACGCTTTCACGGGCCCCGACGACGTCTCCTGTGACACTGGCCCGTTCGTCGGGGGCCCGGCCATCCGCTTTGTGGAATGGGGATATTGGCATGCCTTTGGGCGAATTTTTCGCAAAACACAAGATTGCTTCGGCGGTGGCCGCCCCGGCAATCCTGGGTGTGGTCGCGGTGGTAGGGGCCACCCTGACCCTGTCCGAGCCCGAATCCGAGACCGCGGCGCCGCAATTGCGCTCCTCGGTCACCGAATGCCATGACATGGTGACCATTTCGGTCGCCGGTCGCGGGGACACCCCGGTCGCGGGGACCACCAAACTGCTCGTCGACGCCAATGGCCAGGAGTTGCCCGCGGCGCTGTCCGGCGATCACAAGAGCCCGTGGCTCGACCCCATCGTGAACGCTCCGTCCGACTACGTGAATCCCGGGTCGAACGCGGCGATCTACATCGCCTACCCGGCGAACATGGCCACTTACGAGGACGCGGTCAACACCGGTGTGGCCAACACCGAGCGCGTGATGACCGAGATCTCCAAGGCCTGCCCGGACACCAAGTACTCGATCGTCGGCTACAGCGAGGGCGCCGATGTCGTGCGCCGCGTGGCCATGAAGATCGGCAATCAGGAAGCCGGCGCCGACGGTAAGTACGGCATCGTGAATCCGGACGACGTGGTCGGCGTGGTCATCCTCGCCGACGCCGGGCGCAAGGAGGGCGATTGCACCTTCCTGGGTGCGAAGGATCCGTGCAGCAACCCGGACAACTTCGATCAGAAGTATCAGAACGGCTCCAACACCGCCGGCGGCGCGGGCGCGCTGCCCGGGACCAGCGGTGATTTCGGCAAGCTCAACGGCCGGATCGCCTCGTTCTGCTCGGACGGCGACCTCACCTGCGCCGCACCCAAGAACATCTCGCTGCTGACCCTCGCGGTCAATGTCGGCCGCCAGGTCAACGCCGATCAGCTCGAGCGCGAGGGCCTGACCCCGGCGACCGGTATGGACGTCGCGATGGTGCTGGGCGACATCGCCCTCAAGGCGTTCGCGGACATCCAGTCCCAGCCGAACTGGATGGCGAGCAACGAGACGTTCCTGTCGGTGCTGCTGCGGGTGTCGGACCCGAACTACACCCCCGGTGAGAAGCGCCCCGTCGCCGCGGCGGATGCCATTGCCGCCGAGAGCATGTCGCCGCTGGCGTACCTGCCGCAGAAGGTGTTCAACGAGATCATCGGCCTGATCACGACGAACCAGAACACGATCCCCGTGATCATGAGCGACCCGTACAACCTGACCCTGGGCCCGAACCACTCCGGCCATCACTTCGACTACTGGAAGGACGCGAACGCCGCGAACGGCAAGCCCCTGACCTCGGCCGAGTACGCGGCGGCCTGGCTGACCGAGCTCGCCAAGAAGGCCCAGGCCGGCGATCTGGACGTGACCACCACGCCCAAGACCACCACGAAGGCCGTGGAGAAGGCCGGCCTGGCCGCCGACCCCGCCGCGCCCCAGACCACGAAGTCGACCACGACCACCACCACGACGACCACGACGACGGATGCCAAGGCCGACGCCAAGGCCCCCGCGACGACGACGGACCCGTCCACGACGTCCCCCTCGACGACGGTGGATCCGACGACCGTTGCTCCCACGACGGTGAAACCGGCCGATCCGGCCCCCACGACCGTGGAGGCCGCGAAGCCGACAACGACGGCCCCGACCACGACCACCACGGTGGCTCCGACCACGACGTCCCCGTCGAACTGATCCCGGTCTCCACCGCGGCCCCGTCGAATCCGACGGGGCCGCGGTGCGTTTCACGATGGTCCGTCTCCGGTTCCAGGCGCCGTCCTCGGGGCGGGAAAGCGCGGGTGCCGGTCCCTTTTGCTGCAGGCTGCGTGGGCGTACCGCCGTGGGTCAGTTCGCGAAGAACCTCAGCCTCGGTGATGGGACGACCTCGCTGTAGTGCGAAGCGTCCCCCTTCAGCGCTTCGCTGTGGGCTCCGTCGACGGAGACCGGGAGGTCGCCGGCGAGGGTGATGCGGTGGAGCTTGCGTGGCTGGTCACCGAAGTCTGCTATGCCGTAGTGCTGGGTGGCGCGGTTGTCCCAGATCGCGACGTCGCCGAGGGTCCAGTTCCAGCGGAACGTGTTCTCCAGTTTGGTGATTCGGGCCTGCAGGAGTTGATACAGGGTGCGGAACTCCGGGGTCGTCAGGCCGCGGAAGCTCTTCGCGAAATGACCCAGGAGGAGGGAGCGTTCGCCTGTTTCGGGGTGGACGCGCACCACGGGGTGTTCGGTCTGGAACTCGGTGCTGGTGAACACGTCGTACTGTTTGCCGATGTTGGAGCCGCCGGACTGGTCGACGTAGTCGTACAGGTTGCTGTGGGTGGCCCACAGGTGTTCGGTCAGTGTGCGCAGAGGTGCGGGTAGTTGCTCGTAGGCGGCGACCGTCGATGCCCAGGTCGTGGCTCCGCCGTAGGTGGGGAGAATGACGGCGCGCAGGATCGAAGCCTTGGGGACGCGGTCGACGAAGGTGACGTCGGTGTGCCAGGTGTTCGCCGCGCCGTCGATCGGCAGCACTCGGGTACCGGGTGCGGACAACGTCGGATGAGGTTCGGTCGGCGTGCCGAGCAGCTGCGCGAACTCGTGGTGCGATTCGTCATCGAGGTGTTGCTGACCGGTGAAGACGACCACCTTGTTGATCGCCAGGGCGAGCCGGATCGCTTCGACCTGCTCGGCGGGCACGTCGCCCCCGAGTCGCACGCCGCCGATCCGCGCGCCGATGTGCTCGCCGAGCTTCTCGACCGTGATGCCGGCGTCGCGGAAGATCCCGGCGGCCGCGGCCGCGCGATCCGCCCGGGTGTCCAGATGTGCCAATGTCATTGTCTGTACTCCGAATCCGTGATCGGTGGCGGGACTATTCGCCGAGCAGGAAGTTGCCGATGTACTCGCGGACGCTGTCGCTGCTGGGCGGATGGAAGCTCCCCGCCCGGACGTCGCGGTACAGCCGCTCCAGCTCGTTGCGGCGGTGGATCGAACCGCCGCCGCCGATCTCCAGCGCGAGATCCACCACGGTGCGCGCGGTTCGGGTGCCGTTCTCCTTCACGGCGAACAACGCCAGCAGCAGCCGGTCCCCGAGATCGTCACCGCGAGCGAGGACCTCGGTGATGTGGTCGAGGTGGGCGGTCGCCGCCTCCAGCGCCAGCTCGGCGTCGGCCGCGTGATACCGCACGAACGGCTTCCCGGCCACGGGCTTGCCGCCCAGGCTCAGCACGTTGCGGGTTCGCGCCGACTCGAGGGCGACATCGACTGCGCGACGGCCGATTCCGAGATACACGTTCACCAGCACCGGGATCGCCCAGG
Source organism: Nocardia sp. NPDC055321 (assembly GCF_053645575.1). Taxonomy (NCBI): domain Bacteria; kingdom Bacillati; phylum Actinomycetota; class Actinomycetes; order Mycobacteriales; family Nocardiaceae; genus Nocardia; species Nocardia sp. NPDC055321. The sequence continues at coordinate 112,563 of NZ_JBSHMS010000024.1, read as the reverse complement.
GCAGGATCGAGGAGATGAACGGACCCGGGTTCTCGCCGCGCTCGTAGCTCTCGACCACATGCTCCTGCGCCACGAACACATCGGTGAGTACCGTGTCGTGGCTGGCGGTCGCCCGCACCCCGAGGGTGTCCCAGGTTTCCACGGTGCGCACACCCGGGCTGGTGCGCGGTACGAACGCGTGCAGGATGCGCGGGTGCTCGGGATCGCTGTCGTCGCGGGCATGGATGCCCAGCCAATCCCAGGCCGGCGACAGCGAGGTGAAGATCTTGTGCCCGTTGATCAGGTAGCCGCCCTCGACCGGCACCGCACCGGTGGTGGAATCGTCGATGGCCAGGTCGTTTCCACGCTCACCGTGACCGGCGGCGATGACCTTGCCCGCCGCGACCTCGCGCGCGAGCCAGTCCAGGGACGTGTCACCGGCGGCGATCCGGTCGGCCAGCGGGCCGGTCCAGTACAGGTGCATGTTCACACCGAGTGCGGTGGCCGGCGCCCAGTACGCGAGCGCGCGCTGGGCGCGGTTGAATTCGGGGAGACTCCACCCGAGCCCGCCGTGGCTGACCGGGATCGCCGCCCGCAGGTATCCGATGTCCCGCAGTTCGTCGAGATCCTCGGTGAAGAAGCGGTTGTCGCGATCGTATTCGGGGGCGCGCTGGTGAAATCGGTGCAGCAGCGCTTCGGGCAGGACTCCGGGCGTCAGCACCTCGGTGACCGGTGCATCGGTGGGCTCTACGGCGAGATCTGTCATGGGACAACTACTTTCGGGGTGTGGAGATGGGGATTGGTAAGCGCCGGATCCGGCTCACGCGACCCCGCGCAACCCGCTGCCGGAGATCGCGCGGTAATGCGCGGTGATGGCCTCGACCGCGATGTTCTCGATGTGGTCCTCGAGTCCGCGCCGGGTGACCAGGCGGACATCGATCGCCCCGACCTCGGGTAGTTCGCCGACCGGGAGGAGATCACACGGCCCGGAGGACAGACACGGCAGCAGAGCGACGCCCAGACCCGCCTTCGCCGCGGCGAGCAAGCCGTCGAGGTTGCCCGATTCGGCGGTGACCGAGACCTCGTAGCCGCGTTCGCCGAGCGCCTGGACGGCGCGACGGCGCAGGCCGCAGGGTTCGGCGAAGGCGACCAGCGAGATCGGCCCCGGCGCCGGCGGCAATTGCCAGTTCGGCCCGGCGAACCACCTCAGGTCCAAGACGCCCACCTCGGTGCCGACCGGCTCGGCGGTGTTGCCGCCCAGCACGACCACCAGATCCAGCACGCCCTTGACGACCGCGTCGGTCAACGCGGTGGATCGGTCGATCCGAAAGTGCAGTCCCGCTTCGGGATACGTGGTGCGCAGGACGCCGAGCAGGTCGGGCAACAGGCCGTCGGCCGCGTGCTCGGTGGAGCCGATATTGATCTGGGGGCGGGGTGCTTCGGCGAACCGGGCCAGGACCTGGTCCTGCGCGGCGAGCAGCCGCCGGGCCTCGGTCACGAGCCGCTCGCCCTCGGGGGTGAAACGTGAAGTGCGGCCGTTCTTTTCGACGAGCACGCACTTGAGCCTCCGCTCCAGCATCCGGATGTGCTGGCTGACGGTGGGCTGGCTCAGGTGTAACGCGTCCGCCGCGCGCCGGAAGCCGCCGGTGTCGGCGATGGTCACAAGTGTGCGCAAATGCAGCAAATCCAGCGGATCAGGCATACCGTACAGTCACCTTCGGGTTGGTCGACGCTGAATCACCATCTAACCGGAGAGCGAATCGCATTACCGCCCTTTGAATCTCCGAGATTGCAAATCAATTGCAAGGATGGTTTCGTAATCCCTGAACGTGACTGTGGCAATTGATCGGATTCATGGATCGATCGATATCGGATATGCCGATCAAGTGTCGAAACATAGTGGTGCACAGTAAGTTACAGCGATCAGCGCGCGATGTGACCTGTGCCACCTCCGGTTGTTGGTTCGCGAATAGCACTCGCACAATAACTTCCACGCGGAGCTTTCGGGCGGGGGTAGTAACCGAATTATTCTCCGGATCAAAAGGAGATCTGATCTAGTGAACGATTTTCGGCGCGAGGGAATCGCGAGTGCGGTCGCGATCGTGGGCGTTTCCTGCCGGCTTCCCGGTGCGAACAATCCCGGTGAATTCTGGAATCTCCTGAAAACGGCGGGAAATTCCCTCGGAGTGCCCGCGGCATCGCGTGCGGCCGCCGGCGGCGAGGTGGCGGGCCTGGTCGGCGGCTTCCTCGCGCAGGTGGACCGCTTCGACGCCGCGTTCTTCGGCATTTCCCCGGCAGAGGCACGGCTGATGGACCCGCAGCAGCGGCTATTGCTCGAATTGGCCTGGGAGGCAGCCGAAGACGCGAACATCCCGATCACCGCGCTACAGGGGTCCGCCACCGGCGTCTTCGCCGCCGCGATGGCCGCGGACTATGCCGTACTGGCGCAGGCCGGCGGGACCGAGGCCATTTCACGGCACACCCTCACCGGCCAGAGTCGCGGTGCGCTCGCGAACCGGCTCTCCTATGTATTCGGCCTGCGCGGGGCCAGTCTCACCGTCGACTCCGGCCAGTCTTCCGGCCTGGCCGCGGTTGACCTCGCCTGCGCGAGTCTGCTGGCGGGCGAAACGGATTCGGCGTTCGTCGCCGCGGTGAACCTGAACCTGACGCGCGACGGCGCGCTGACCGCCGAGAGATTCGGCGGTGTGTCCGCGACCGGTCGCGCTTCGGTGTTCGATGCCGATCGCGACGGCTATGTGCGCGGGGAGGGTGCGGTAGCGCTGCTGCTCAAACCACTGGATCGCGCTGTCGCGGAACATGATCGGATCCACGCGGTGATCCGCGCGACCGCCGTGGCCAATGACGGCGGCGGGCCATCGTTCACCGTGCCCACCGTCGCCGGGCAGTCCGCGGTCATCGGCCGAGCCCTCGAACGAGCCGGCATAGCCCCCGGGGACGTGCAGTACGTGGAACTGCACGGCACCGGAACACGCGCCGGGGATCCGATCGAGGCGGCAGCGCTGGCCGAGACCATCGGCCGCACCCGCACGGCTGCCGACCCACTGCTGGTCGGATCGGTCAAATCCAGCATCGGGCACCTCGAGGGCGCGGCCGGGCTCGCCGGACTGTTGAAGACGGTGCTGAGCCTGCGGCATCGCGAACTGCCCGCGACGCTCGGGCACGACAAGCCCGATCCCGCACTGCGGCTCGAAGAATCGAACCTGCGGGTGGTAACCGGCGGACGTGCCTGGCCGCATCCGGAGCGCAGTCTGGTTGCGGGGGTCAGCTCGTTCGGGATGGGTGGAACCAACGCCCACGTGATCGTCGAGCAGGCGCCCGCCGGAGCCGATGGCCGGCGGGAGCGAGACGGCGGAGAGCGAACGGTAGACGATTCGGTCGCGTCTTCGAAAGCGGTTGTGCCGGTAGTTGTCTCGGCCCGCTCGGACGCGGCGTTGCGCGCACAGGGCGAGAGCCTGGCCGACTTCGTCGCCGCCCACGCTCCCGGCATCTCGTCGCTGGCCTCGGGCCTGCTCCGTGGCCGGGTCGAATTCGACACTCGCGCTGTCGTTCTGGCCGCAGATCATGACGGTCTGCTGGCCGGTCTGCGAGCCCTGTCGCAGGGGCGCACGACCGCGGGTCTGGTCACGGGATCCGGTGCGCGCGGCAGCGTGGGCGTGGTGTTCGGCGGCCAGGGCAGCCAGCGTGCGGGAGCCGGTGGGCAACTGTACGAACTCTTCCCGGTGTTCCGCGCCTCCTTCGACGAGTCCGTGGCCCTGCTCGATCGGTATCTGGATGCGGCGGTGGACTTCTCGGTGCGCGAGGTGGCCTTCGGCGCACCGGGTACCGAAGGGCTGATCGACCGGACGATCTACACGCAGCCGGTGATCTTCGCGGTCGAGGTCGCGCTGTACCGGTTGCTCGAATCGTGGGGGATCGAGGTCGCGGCCGTGGCGGGGCATTCGATCGGCGGTGTGGTGGCCGCGCATGTGGCCGGTGCGGTCGCCCTCGCGGATGCGGCGCGGCTGGTCGCGGCGCGCGGCACCCTGATGGGCGCACTGCCCTCCGGCGGCGCGATGGTGGCGGTCGAGGCGAGCGAGCCGGAGGTCCGGACCGCGATCGAGACCGCCGGTCTGTCGCGAACGGTGGCGGTCGCGGCGGTGAACGGCCCGCTGGCGGTGGTGATCTCGGGCTCGGACGAGGAGGTCTCGACCGTTGCCGGCGCGCTGTCCGAGTCCGGTCGGCGGGTCAAGCGGCTGACGGTGTCGCACGCGTTCCACTCAGAGGCCATGGATCCCGTGCTCGCCGAGTTCGAAGCGGTGGTCGAGGAATTGACCTGGACCGCGCCCGAACTCACCCTCGTCTCCGATGCGACCGGCAGGCGGGTCGAGGCAGCCGAGGAGCTCGGACCGGCCTACTGGTCCCGGCACCTGCGCGGTACCGTCCGCTTCGCCGACGCGGTGCGCACCCTACGGGACGCGGGCGTCGGCACCTTCCTCGAGCTCGGCGCGGATGCCGTGCTCACCCCGATGGTGACGGCCACCCTGTCCGATGCCGCCGAGACCGTCGCCACCGCGTCCCTGCGTTCGGGTCGCGACGAGGTGACCGGCCTGCTGACCGCCGCGGCCGTCGTCCACACCAACGGCAACCGGGTCGATTGGACCGCGCTGGTGGCACCCGCGACCCGCATCGACCTACCCACCTATCCCTTTCAGCGTGAACGGTTCTGGCTGGATGCGCCGGCGAACCGCGCCCCGCTGGCGACGGACCCGTCATCGGGCGGTGGTCCGCAGGATGCGCCACTCGAGCTCGAGCCCATCGTGCCCGCCTCGAAGTCGGCGCCCATCGCAGTCACCGTGCGCGAGGCGACCGCTACGGTGCTCGGCCACACCGACCCGCAGCGGCTCGACACCACGAGCACCTACCGGGACCTGGGCCTGGACTCGCTCGGCGCGCAAGAACTGGCGACCCTGCTGACGCGTGAGCTCGACCTCGCGGTGACGCCGATCGCGATCTACGACTACCCGACCCCCGGCTCGCTCGCGGCGCACCTGGCAGACCGGCTGCGCGGGCGATCGGCCCCGGACCCGGGCATCGCCGATGCTGCGAATCCGGCAGGCGCCGTTGTTGTCTCGGACGACCCGGACGATGCCGCCGAGCCCGTCGCCATCGTCGCGGTGAGCGGGCGATTCCCCGGCGGGCACGGATCCCCCGAAGCGCTCTGGGACCTGCTGGTGACCGGCGGCGAGGCCATCGGAGACCTGCCCGCCGATCGCGGCTGGGATCTCGGCGCGCTGGCCGGCATTCTCGGCGGGGACGGTTCCCGTGGCGGATTCCTGGGCGAGGCAGCCGAGTTCGACGCGGAGTTCTTCGGCATCTCGCCGCGCGAAGCCGTCGCGATGGACCCGCAACAGCGGCTGGTCCTGGAATCGGTCTGGGAGCTGTTCGAGCGCGCGGGCATCGTCGCGGACTCCCTGCGCGGCACGCGCACCGCCGTGTACCTGGGTGCGAGCCCATCGGAATACGGTCCGCGCCTGCACGAGATGAGCGGCGCGGCAACCGGATTCGGCCTCACCGGCACCTCGCCGAGCGTTCTCTCGGGTCGCGTGGCCTACACGTTCGGCCTGGCCGGACCCGCACTGACCGTGGATACGGCGTGCTCCTCGTCGTTGGTGGCCCTGCATCTGGCCGTGCGCGCCCTGCGGGCGGGGGAGATCGATCTCGCGGTCGCCGGTGGCGTGACGGTGATGGCCGGTCCGGGCATGTTCACCGAATTCGCGCGACAGGGCGGCCTGGCCGCGGACGGCCGGTGCAAGGCGTTCGGGGCCGCCGCCGACGGGACCGGCTGGTCCGAAGCGGTGAGTGTGCTACTGGTGGAACGGCTGTCGGACGCCCGCCGACTCGGACACGAGGTGCTGGCCGTGGTGCGCGGCAGCGCCGTGAACCAGGACGGGGCATCCAACGGCTTGACCGCGCCCAATGGCCCGGCGCAGCGGCAGGTGATCCGGGCGGCGCTGGCGGATGCGCGTCTGCATCCCGCCGATGTCGATCTGATCGAGGCGCACGGTACCGGCACCGCCCTCGGTGACCCGATCGAGGCGCAGGCCCTCCAGGAGACCTACGGACGGCATCGGGCCGACCCGGTCTGGCTCGGTTCGCTGAAGTCCAATATCGGTCACACCCAGGCCGCCGCGGGCACCGCTGGTGTCGCGAAGATCGTCCTGGCACTGCGCAACGAGCTGATTCCCGCGACGCTGCACGCCGAGCCGGCGTCCCCGTTCGTCGACTGGCAGGCCGGAACGTTGCGGCCCGTGCTCGAGGCGCAACCGTGGCCGCGTGCCGCGCGGCCTCGGAGGGCGGCCGTGTCGTCGTTCGGGATCAGCGGAACCAACGCACACGTGATCATCGAAGAGGCACCCGCTCCGCGGGCTGTCGCGACGAACGAGCGGCCGAATCCATCGGCGGCCGATGCTGTTCCCGAGGACGGGGCTCCGGACGGGGTCCTGCCGTTCGTCCTGTCGGGGCGGACTCCGGCCGCCCTGCGGGCACAGGCGAATCGGCTCGCCGTGCACCTGTCGGGATCGAAGCGGCTCGAGACCGCCGCGGTGGCGTCCACGCTGATCCGGCACCGAGCCGGGTTCGCGGCGCGCGCGGTGGTGCTCGCCGAGGACGACGCGGCGCTGCGATCGGGTGTGCGGGCGCTGGCGGATGACCTCGGCGCGGTGCACGTCGTCACCGGGCCGGGGTCCTCGCCCGGTGCGGTGGGGGTGGTGTTCGGCGGACAGGGTAGTCAGCGGGCCGGTGCGGGACGGCAACTGGCCGCGCGTTTCCCGGTCTTCCGCCACGCGTTCGAGGCCGCGGTGGAGTTGCTGGACCGGTATCTCGGTGCGGCGGTGCGGTTCTCGGTGCGCGAGGTGGCGTTCGGCGCACCCGGCACCGACGGGCTCATCGATCGGACCATCTATACCCAGTCGGTGGTGTTCGCGGTGGAGGTCGCGCTCTACCGGCTGTGGGAGTCCTGGGGTGTGCCCGTGGCGGCGGTGGCCGGGCATTCGATCGGTGGCGTGGTCGCCGCGCACGTGGCGGGCGTGCTGTCCCTCGACGACGCGGCCCGGCTGGTCGCCGCCCGTGCCCGGCTGATGGACGGATTGCCGGCCGGTGGCGCGATGGTGGCGGTCGAGGCCGCCGAGGCCGAGGTGCTCGCCGCGATCGGCGCCGCCGGCGCGACGCAAACGGTGGCGGTCGCCGCGGTGAACGGTGAACGCGCGGTTGTCATCTCGGGTCCGGAGGATTCGGTGTCGACGGTTGCGGGGGACCTGACCGCGGGCGGTCGGCGGGTGAAGCGGCTGGCCGTGTCCCACGCGTTCCATTCCGCCGCGATGGATTCCGTGCTCGACGAGTTTCGCGACGTGGTGTCCGAGCTGACCTTCGCCGACGTCACCGGTCCGCGCATCGTGTCCGATCACACCGGCCGCGCAGTGACCGGCGCCGAGCTCGCCGATCCCTCGTACTGGGTCCGGCACCTGCGCGGCACGGTGCGCTTCGCGGACGCCGCACGCACCTTGGCCGCCGAAGGCATCGGGCTCGTGGTGGAGCTGGGTGCGGACTCCGTACTGGCGGCGGCGCTGTCGAGCGTGCTCGACGATGTCACCGTGGTCTCGGCCCTGCGCCGCGACCGGGACGAGGTCGCCGGCGTGCTGACCGCCGCGGCCACCGTGTTCACCCACGGTCACCCGGTGGACTGGTCGGCGATCGTGCCCGACCACGGCCGGGCCGCCCTGCCCACCTACGCCTTCCAGCGTGAGCGCTATTGGGTGGACACACCGGGCGGCGCGGCCGACCACGTGCCCGGCGAATGGATCCATCACACCCGGTGGTCGCGATTCACTCCCGGCAACGCGACACCCGAGCACGAGACGACCTGGGTACTGGTGGGCCCGGACAACGGCGCCGCCGACGGGTGGTCCCGAGCACTACGCGCTGCGCTCGGCGCCGCACACGTCACCGAACTGCGTGTGAACCCTTCGACCGCAACGAGATCCGAGCTGGACATGGCACTGGCCGACGTGCCGGGCGAGGCCCTGAGCGTGGTGTCGTTGCTGCCGCTGGCCGCACGCGCCACCGGATCGGCGTTCGATCTCGATCTCGCCGCCGCGACCACGATCCTGACCCAGTCCGCGGCCGCCGCGGCGCGAGTCACCGCGTTCGCGACGCTGACCGCCGCGGCGGTTGCCTCCGATGAGTTCGACGAGCTGCCGACCCGCGATGCGGACGGAGTCGATCCCGAGCCGTCCGGAGCGTGGCACGCGGGTTTCGTCACCGCCGCGGCGACAGAAGGCGGCCTCGGTGCGGGCACCGTCATCGACGTACCGGCGGAACCGAGCACCGATGCCCTCGCACGGATCGTCGCAGCACTGCTGAATCCCGGCGGTGAGCGCGAATTCGCCGTACGGGATGACGGAACCTGGGTGAAGCGCGTGCGACCGGGCACCCTGCGGGCCACGGGACGCTGGCGCCCGGCCGGCACCGTCCTGATCACCGGCGGCACCGGCGCGCTGGGTGCGCACGTCGCGCGACGCCTCGCCCGCAACGGGGCGACCGATCTGCTGCTGGTCAGCAGGCGCGGACCACAGGCCCCCGGCGCGGCCGAATTGATCGCCGAATTGTCCGCCGCCGGAGCCCATCCGGTGGTCGTCGCCTGCGATGTCGGCGACCGGGCCGCAGTGGCTGCCCTGCTCGCGAGTATTCCGGCCGACCGCCCGCTCACCGATGTGGTGCATACCGCCGCCGTACTCGACGACGCACTGGTCGACGGCCTGGACCGGGAACGCCTCGAACGCGTACACCGGGCCAAAGTGGGTGCGGCACTGCACCTGCACGAGCTGACCCGGGATATCGAACTGTCCTCCTTCGTGCTGTTCTCCTCGGTCACCGCTACCGTTCCGGCCGCGGGACAGGCGAACTACGCGCCGGGCAACGCGGTACTCGGTGCGCTGGCGGCCCATCGCAGCCGGGCCGGGCTGCCCGCCACCGCCATCGGGTGGGGGCATTGGGCGGGCGCGGGGATCGCCGGTTCGGCGGCAGGACAGCTGCGCCGGAGCGGACTGCGGCCGATGAATCCCGCGCAAGCCCTCACCGCACTCGAGCGCGCGGTCATCGGTGGCGAGCGTGAGGTGATCGTCGCCGATATCGAGTGGGCGGCAGCCGATCCGATGCACGCCCGGCTACTCGCCGAAGTGCTGTCGTCGGCCGAACCCGCGATCGCCGCCGAGCCCGCACACGAGTTCGCGGCCCTCGATGACGCCGAGCGCCACCGTCGCGTTCACGCTCTGGTTCGCCAGGAGGCGGCCGCCGCGCTGGGTCACGCCGATCCGCACGCGGTCGACGACGATCGAGGACTGCGCGATCAGGGATTCACCTCGCTGTCCTCGGTGGAATTGCGCAACCGGCTGCGCCGGCGCACCGGTCTGGACCTGCCCGCCACCGTGGTCTTCGACCATCCGACCATCACCGCCCTGAGCGCGTTCATCGCCGGCGAATTCGCTCCGGCACGGCCGCCGCGAGTGGACATCCTGCTCGGCGACCTCGAGCGCGTGGCAGCGGGTTTGGCGGCCACCGATCTGTCCGCCGCCGATCGGGCCGTCGCGCTCGAGCGACTCCGGCGCCTGCTCGGTGAATCCGATGCGGGCGCAACCGAATCCGATACCAGCCCGGCTCTGCCGGACTCCGCGACGGACGCCGATCTCATCGATTTCATCGGCTCCGCCCTCGGCATCTCCTGACCTGCTCGCGAATAGTGAAAGGCACCGCTGTGAACGCTGTTGACGACGCCACCGGCGACGACAAGATCCGGCACCTGCTGCGCCGGGTGAGCGAGGAACTGTACAAGACCCGGCAGCAATTGCAGGAGGTCACCGCCGCCCAGCAGGAGCCGATCGCGATCGTCGCGCTCGGCTGCCGATTCCCGGGCGGGGCCGACACCCCGGAACGGTTCTGGGATCTGCTCAGCGCCGGCCGGGACGCCCTGTCCGAGTTTCCGGACGATCGCGGCTGGGACCTGGCCAACCTCTACCACGCGGACCCCGATCATCCCGGCACGGCCTACACGCGGCACGGTGGATTCCTCGACAGCGCAGCGGATTTCGATCCCGACTTCTTCGGGATCTCCCGGCGCGAGGCGCTGGCGATGGATCCGCAGCAGCGGTTGTTGCTGCACACGACGTGGGAGGCGTTCGAACGCGCGGGCATCGATCCGCGGTCGCTGCGCGGCAGTCGCACCGGGGTATACGTCGGCACCAACGGCCAGGACTACGTGACCGGCAGTGGCAGCGTGCCGGCCAATGTGGAGGGCTACCTGGTCACCGGCACCGCGGCCAGCGTGCTGTCCGGTCGCATCGCCTACACCCTGGGTTTCGAGGGACCCGCGCTCACCGTCGACACCGCGTGCTCGTCCTCCCTGGTCGCCCTGCACCTGGCGGTGCGGGCGTTGCGGGCGGGCGAGGTGGATTTCGCCGTCGCGGGCGGCGCGACGATCATGTCCACCCCGGCGATCTTCGTCGAGTTCTCCCGGCAGCGCGGGCTGTCCGTCGACGGCCGCTGCAAGGCGTTCGCCGACGGGGCGGACGGCACCGGCTGGGGTGAGGGCGCGGGCGTGCTACTGGTGGAGCGCCTTTCGGACGCCCGGCGGCTGGGTCACGAGGTGCTGGCGGTGATCCGGGGCAGCGCGGTGAACCAGGACGGCGCGTCCAACGGGTTGACCGCGCCCAACGGCCCCGCCCAGCAACAGGTGATCCGGGAGGCGCTGGCCGATGCCGGGGTGAGCGCCGCCGAAGTGGACGCGGTCGAAGCGCACGGCACCGGCACCGAACTCGGCGACCCGATCGAGGCGCAGGCCCTGCTGGCAACCTACGGCCGCCACCGTGCGGAACCGCTGCTGCTCGGCGCGGTGAAGTCCAATATCGGCCACACCCAGGCCGCGGCGGGGGTGGCCGGTGTGATCAAGATGGTGCTGGCGCTGCGTCACGAGACACTGCCCGCGACCCTGCACGCGGAAAAGCCGTCCACCCTTGTCGATTGGACCGCCGGACAGGTCGAACTGGTAAACCGGTCGCGACCGTGGACTGCCGGCGGCAGGCCGTTGCGTGCGGGCGTCTCGGCCTTCGGCGTGTCCGGCACGAACGCCCACGTGATCCTCGAGCAGGCCACCGACCCCGAGCCGGCTCCCGAATCACCGGGTGCGCCACTCGCTGATTCGCCGCCGTCACAGTCGGCATCGCCGAGTGATCGGCTCGCTGAGTCCGGAGTGTCGCAGCGGGTGTCGCCGAGTGGCCGGCCCGTCGATTCGTCGGCGGCGCAGCCGGAGTCACCGGGCGCGCCACCTGTCGATTCCGCAGCGGGGGAGCCGGAGTCGTCGGGGCAGGTGCTGCCGTTCCTGGTCTCGGGGACCTCGGACGCTGCTCTGTACGCGCAAGCCGACGCGCTCGTGCGCCACCTCGCTGGCGTCGGTGACGCGGACCTGGAGTCCCTGTCGTCAGCCTTGATTCGTGATCGCGTCACCTTCGGCGCGCGGGCGGTGGTCACAGCCGCCGATCGTGACCACCTGATCGCGGCGTTGTCGGAGCTGGCCGAGGGAACACCGGGGGCCGGAGTGACGGTGGGCGCGGCCGCCAAGGGCACGGTGGGCGTGGTCTTCGGCGGGCAGGGCAGCCAGCGCGCGGGTGTGGGAAAGATTCTCTACCAGAGGTTTCCCGCCTTTCGGGAGTCTTTCGACGCGACGGTGGCGCTGCTGGACGAGCACCTCGGCGCGGCGGTGCGATTCCCGATTCGGGAGGTGGCCTTCGGTGCGCCGGGCACGGCCGGACTGATCGACGACACCACCTACACCCAGCCGGTGATCTTCGCCGTCGAGGTGGCGTTGTTCCGGTTGCTGGAATCGTGGGGCATCGAGATCGGCACGGTCGCAGGGCATTCCATCGGCGGTGTGGTGGCCGCGCACGTGGCGGGCGCACTGTCGCTGCCGGACGCGACCCGCCTGGTCGCCGCCCGTGGCCGGTTGATGGGCGCGCTGCCCAAAGGCGGCGCGATGGTCGCCGTCGAAGCCGCGGAGGACGAGATCCGGGCGGCGATCGAGCAGGCGGGCGCAGGCGAGACGGTGTCGGTCGCGGCCGTGAACGGCCCGCGCGCGGTGGTGATCTCCGGCGCCGAGCAGGCGGTGCTCGCGGTGTCGGCGGGGCTTTCCGGCCGGGGCAGACGGGTCAAACGGCTCGTGGTGTCACACGCCTTCCATTCCGCGGCAATGGATCCCGTGCTGGCGGAGTTCGCCGAGGTGGTGTCGGCGCTGACCGTCACCGAATCCCTGGCGCGCACGCTCGTCTCGGATCTCACCGGTGCGGCGATCACCGCCGCCGAACTGTCCGACCCGGCGTACTGGGTGCGGCATATGCGCGGCACCGTCCGCTTCGCGGACGTGGTCGCCACGCTGCGGGCCGGAGGTGTCGGAGTGATCCTCGAGCTCGGCGCGGACGCGGTGCTCACGCCGATGGTGTCCGCCGTCCTGGCCGAGAGCCCCGACCCCGCGGTCGCGGTCGCGGCCGTCCGGAACGGGCGCGACGAGATCGCCACGGTGCTGTCCGCGGCCGCGGCCGTGCACGCCAACGGTCATACGGTCGATTGGACCGCGATCGTGTCGCCGCGGCGACGAATCACATTGCCGACCTACGCATTCCGGTACGAGCGATTCTGGGCGACCACCACCGCGGCCACCGAGCCGAGCCGTGGCGAGCATCCCGTGCTCGCCACCACCGTCCGCCTCGCCTCCGGCGCGGGCGTTGTCGCGACCGGACGGCTGTCCGTCGCGGATCAGCCCTGGCTGGCCGAACACGTCGTCGCCGGGCGGATCTATGTTCCGGGGACCGCGCTCGCGGAGCTGGCAGTGCACGTAGCGGACGCGGTGGGTGTCGACGCGGTCGACGAACTCGTGATCGAGACGCCGCTGGTGCTGACCACCGAGTCCGGTGTCGAGGTCCAGGTCAGCGCGCACCGGGTCGACGAGCATCACGTCGTGGAGATCCACTCGCGCCCGCCTGCCGACCCGACCGCACCGTGGATCCGGCACGCGGCCGGCCGGCTCGATCGCTCCCGGGCGAGGGCCGTTGCGGCGGTGCCGGATTCGTGGCCGCCCGCGGGCGCCGAACCCGTCGAGCTCACCGATGCCTACTCCCGGCTGTCGGCCACGGGCTTGGACTACGGTCCCACCTTCCAGGGGGTGCGCGCCCTCTGGCGGCGTGGGCAGACCCGCTACGCGGAGATCGCCCTGCCGGAATCCGGGCTCGCGGACCCGACCGGCTACGTTGTGCACCCCGCGCTGTTCGACGCCGCCCTGCACCCGGTCGCGCTCACCACCGAGGAACCTGCCGCACCGCGCATTCCGTTCGTGTGGAACGGATTCCGGGCGCATTCGGCCGGAGCAACGGCGTTGCGAGTGAGCTTCACCGTCACCGCGGACGGGCTGAGCGACCTGCTCGCCACCGATCCGGCCGGTGCACCGGTGTTCTCGGTCGACAACCTCGTGCTGCGCGCCGCCCGGACCGAGCACGCTCCGGCACAGGAGGGTCTGTACGAGACGGCATGGGTGGAATACGCACTGCCGACCGCGACATCGGCCGGCGAACACCGGGTCTGGGATTCCATCGATCTCGACGCACCTGTACACGCGGCCCTGGCGCTGCTGCGTGAGCCGGCCGAGCACACTCGGATACTGCTCACCCACAACGCCATTGCCGTCACCGCCGACGACCGCCCGGATTCCGATGCCGCCCCGATCTGGGGCCTGGCCCGGGTGGCCGCCACCGAGCGCGCCGGAACGATCACGGTGATCGACACCGATGACGCGGCCGAGTCCCGGGACATCCTGCCCCGCGCGCTGGCCGCCGCCGAGGAGGAACCGCAACTCGCGTTGCGCGCGGGCCGCGCGTACGTACCCCGTTTGGTCCACGCGGGCACGGCCGCCGAGACCCGATCGGTGCGGGAGGACATCGCCGCGGAACCCCGGCCGGCGCGGGAAGCCGCCGAGCCACGCACGTGGGACCCCGAGGGCACCGTGCTGATAACCGGCGGCACGGGTGGTCTGGGTGCGCTGTTGGCCCGGCATCTGGTGCGGCGCCACGGTGTTCGGCACCTGATTCTGGCCAGCCGGCGGGGAGCCGGTGCGCCCGGAGCTTCGGAACTGGCAGCCGAGCTGCGCGGACTGGGCGCGCGGGTGCTGGTGGTATCGGCCGATCTCGGCGATCGTGAGACCGTCGCCCGTGTGCTGGCGGCGGTGACCCCGGCGCATCCGCTCACCGCCGTGGTGCACGCGGCCGGAATCGTCGATGACGGAGTGCTCGATACCGTGACCGACGAGCGATTCGACGCGGTACTCGCACCGAAACTGGTGGCGGCACAGCTACTCGACGAGCTGACCCGCGACCTCGGGCTGTCCGCGTTCGTGCTGTATTCCTCGGTCGCCGGGCTGCTGGGCACCGCCGGGCAGGCCGCCTACGCGGCCGCCAACACCGGACTGGACGCCGTGGCGGCCCGCAGGTACGCGGACGGGCTGCCCGCCGTCTCGCTGGCCTGGGGTCTGTGGTCCGAATCGAGCGGCGTGACAGCGCATCTCACGGATGCGGACCGGGCGCGACTGGCTCGTCAGGGCGTGCGCCCGCTGTCGGCCGAGCACGGCCTCGACCTGTTCGATGCCGCCGTATTCCACCGCGATACACCGCTGCTGGCCCCCGCGCCCCTGGACCTGTCGGCCTTCGAGCGGCCCGGCGCCACCGTGCCCCCACTCCTGCGCGGATTGGTGCGGACCCGGCGCCGCCGGGCGGAATCGCCTGTCCGCGAGCCGGAGTCGGGCTTGGCAGCCCAGCTGCGTGGACGATCCGCCGAGGAACAGCGGGCGCTGCTGGTGGATGTGGTGCGCCGCGAAGCCGCCGTGGCGCTCGATCATCCGGACCCCGTCGGAATCCGGGGCGACCGCGCCCTGACCGACCTCGGCCTGGACTCGCTCACCGCGGTGGAACTGCGCAACCGCCTCGCGAGCGCGACCGGATTGCGGCTGCCCGCCACCCTGACATTCGATCACCCGACCCCGCAGGCGATTGCCGAACTCCTGCACACGCGGCTGGTCGGTACGGTCGAGACCGGTCCCGCCGCCCACACGGTGGACGCCGCTGACACCGATCCCATCGTCATCGTGGGCATGGCCCTGCGCCTGCCCGGCGGTATCGAGACACCCGACGCGCTGTGGCGACTGCTCGACACCGGCGGGGACGCCATCTCCGAGTTCCCGGCCGATCGTGGCTGGGATCTGGAATCGCTCTACGACGCCGATCCCGAGCGCGCCGGCACCTCCTACACCAGGCACGGCGGATTCCTGGTGGACGCCGCCGATTTCGACGCGGGACTGTTCGGCATCTCGCCGCGCGAAGCGCTGGCCACCGATCCGCAGCAGCGACTGCTGCTCGAAACCAGCTGGGAGGCCCTGGAGCGCGCCGGCATCGATCCGACCTCGTTGCGCGGCAGCCGAACCGGGGTGTTCGCGGGCACCATGTACCACGACTACGCCCCGCACATCCAGGACGCGCCCGCCGATCTGGAGGGCTACCTGGTCAACGGCAGCGCCGGCAGCATCGCCAGCGGCCGTATCGCGTACACCTTCGGTTTCGAGGGGCCCGCGCTGAGCGTCGACACGGCCTGCTCGTCCTCGCTGGTAGCGCTGCATCTGGCGGCGCAGTCGCTGCGGTCCGGGGAGAGCGACCTGGCCCTGGCGGGCGGTGTGGCGATCATGGCCAGCCCGGCCACCTTCGTGGAGTTCTCCCGCCAGCGCGCACTGGCCGCCGACGGCCGCTGCAAGGCGTTCGCGGCCGCCGCCGACGGGACCGGCTGGGCCGAGGGGGTCAGCATGCTCGTGCTCGAAAGGCTCTCCGACGCACAGCGATCCGGCCACCCGGTGCTGGCGGTGGTGCGCGGGTCGGCGGTCAACCAGGACGGTGCGTCGAGCGGTCTCACCGCGCCCAACGGTCCCGCGCAGCAGCGCGTGATCCGCCGGGCGCTGGCCAACGCGGGCTTGACCGCGAGCGAGGTCGACGTGGTGGAAGCGCACGGGACCGGCACCAGGCTTGGCGATCCGATCGAAGCCGAAGCGATCATCGCGACCTACGGCGCCGAACACGCCCCGGACCGGCCACTGTGGCTGGGATCGCTGAAGTCGAATGTCGGCCACACCCAGGCCGCCGCCGGTGGGGCCGGGATCATCAAAATGATTCTGGCACTGCGCAATCGACGGCTGCCGCGGACGCTGCACGTCGACGAGCCCACACCGCACGTGGACTGGGCGGCCGGCACGGTACGCCTGCTGACCGAGGCCAGGCCGTGGGAGCCGCGGACCGTGCCGCGCCGGGCGGGCATCTCCTCGTTCGGAGTGAGCGGCACCAACGCCCACGTCATCATCGAAGAGCCGACAGCGCTGGAACTCGGCACCGTTTCGGGGGATATCCCGAAGCATGCCACGGCTGTATCGAGCGCCGACGCGGACGATTCGTTGCGGACCGGTGCGGCGTCGCCGACCGAATCAGCGACAGCGGATTCGGCGGCCCCGGTGGTGTGGGTGCTGTCCGGGCACGATGCCGCCGCTCTGCGCGGGCAGGCGGTCGCGCTGGCGACCTATCTGCGGGCCCGGCCCGAACTCGACGACGCGGATGTCGCGCGCACCCTGTGGGATTCGCGGGCCGCGCTCGCCGAGCGGGCACTGATCGTGGGGGATGCGGCAGAGCTGCGCGCGGGGCTCGAAGCGCTGGCCTCCGGGGCGGCGCTGCCCGCCCACGTGGTCACCGGTACCGCCGACGTGACCGGGCGGACCGTGTTCGTGTTTCCCGGTCAGGGCGGCCAGTGGCCGGGTATGGCCGCCGAGTTGTACCGCACCACTCCGCTTTTCGCGCACCGGCTGGAGGAGTGCGCGCGAGCGCTGACGCCGTTCGTCGACTGGCCGGTGCTCGAGGTCCTGCTCGGGCGGGCCGAGATCGACACCGACCGGGTCGACGTGGTCCAACCGGCACTGTGGGCGATCATGGTCGCGCTCGCGGAGGTGTGGATCGCGCACGGCGTCCGCCCGGACGCGGTGGTGGGCCATTCGCAGGGGGAGATCGCCGCGGCGGTGGTTGCCGGTGCGCTCTCGCTCGAGGACGGTGCGCGCGTGGTCGCCTTGCGCAGCAGGGCGATTGCCGCTCATGCCGGACACGGCGCGATGGCGGCGGTCTCGTTGTCCGCGGCGGACGCCGCGGAACTGGTGGCCGAGTACGACGGCCGAATTTCGCTGGCCGTGGTGAACTCCCCGACCTCGGTGGTGCTCTCCGGGGCGGTGGCGGCCGTCGAGGAGGTACTGGCCCGGCTGGACGCCCAGGGTGTGCGCAACCGGCGAGTGGCGGTCGACTACGCCTCACACTCCGCGCAGATGTACGACCT
Source organism: Nocardia sp. NPDC055321 (assembly GCF_053645575.1). Lineage (NCBI taxonomy): Bacteria > Bacillati > Actinomycetota > Actinomycetes > Mycobacteriales > Nocardiaceae > Nocardia > Nocardia sp. NPDC055321. The sequence continues at coordinate 95,088 of NZ_JBSHMS010000024.1, read as the reverse complement.
GCGGGCCACCCTGCACACCGAACTCGCCCCGGTACGCCCGGTCGCCTCGACCATTCCCGTGCTGTCGACGGTATCGGCGGACTGGCTCGACGGACCGGAGCTCACGGGGGAGTACTGGTTCGAGAACATCAGCGGCACGGTGCGATTCGAGGAGGCCACCCGGGTGCTGCTGGCGGGCGGGTACCGGGCCTTCGTCGAAATCGGCCCGCACCCGGTGCTGTCCTCGGTCCTCGAGGAGACCATTGCCGAGGTGGGCACCCCCGCCACGGTCGTGGTGGGTACCCTGCGCCGCGACGAAGGCGGCCCGCAGCGCATCGCGCTCTCGGTGGCCACGGCGGTCAGCCGGGGCCTGGCCGTCGACGCCGAGACGCTGCTGCACGGACACGGACACCGAATCGAGCTGCCCACCTACGCGTTCCAGCGCAGCAGGTACTGGATCGACGCGGACCGCTCGGCATCGCGCCGGGGTGACCGGCCCACGCCGGCCTCGAGCGACATCGTCGAAACGACGAGTCCGGTTGTCCTGGATCGGTTCTCCGGCCTCGACGACGCCGAGCGGCGTGGCGCGGTGCTGGAACTGGTGCGGGCCGAGACCGCGGCCGTGCTCAAACACGGCGGTGCCGACGATGTTCCGGCCACTCGCGCCTTCCGTGAACTGGGCCTGGACTCGCTGACCGCGGTGGACCTGCGCAACCGGTTGCGAACCGCGACCGGACTCGCGCTGCCCGCCACGCTCATCTTCGATCATCCGGCTCCCGCGGCCGTCGCGGAGTACATCGCCACCGCCCTGCCCCGCGCGGGCAGCGCCGACCGCGGCCCGATCGATGCCGACGACGCGTTGCGCGCGCTCGAGGAACTGCTGATCGGCGGCGCGGCCGGCACCGAATCGGTCGCCGAGCGACTGCGTTCGCTCGCCGATCGCCTCGCCGCACCCGGAGCCGAGGTCGACCTCGACTCCGCTTCCGACGACGAACTATTCGACCTGGTAGACAGGAACTGACCGCGATGGCCACCGAAGCCAAACTCCGTGAATACCTCAAGCGTTCCATCGCCAAGGAACAGCGCCTGCAACAGCGCCTCGACGAGATCGAGGCCCGCACCCGCGAACCGATCGCCATCGTGAGCACGGCCTGCCTGCTGCCCGGCGGGATCGCCTCGCCCGAACAGCTGTGGGAGCTGGTGGCGGGCGGCGGCGACGCGGTCGGCCCCTTCCCCGCCGATCGTGGCTGGGATCTGGATGCGCTCTACGATCCGGACCCGGACGTGCCCGGCACCTCCTATGCCCGGCACGGCGGATTCCTCACCGGTGCGGGCGAATTCGATCCCGAATTCTTCGGCATCTCGCACCGCGAGGCGCTCTCGATGGACCCGCAGCAGCGATTGCTGCTCCGGGTCACCTGGGAGGCGTTCGAACGCGCGGGCCTGGACCCGCACGCGTTCAAGGGCAGTCGCACCGGTGTGTACGCCGGACTCGCCGGGCACGACTACGGTTCGCGCCTGGACCCCGTCCCCGAGGAGCTCGAGGGTTACCTCGCGATCAACAATCTCGGCAGCGTGGTCTCGGGCCGGATCGCCTACACCTTCGGTTTCGCGGGCCCCGCGGTCACCGTCGACACGGCGTGCTCGTCGTCGCTGGTGGCGTTGCACCTCGCGGTGCGGGCGCTGCGGGCGGGGGAGGTCGATTTCGCCGTCGCGGGCGGCGCGTCGGTGATGTCCACTCCGATCGGGTTCACCGAGTTCTCCCGCCAGCGCGGACTGGCTACGGACGGGCGTTGCAAGGCGTTCTCCGACGACGCCGACGGCACCGGCTGGTCCGAAGGGGTGGGAATCGTACTGCTGGAGCGGCTTTCGGAGGCTCGCCGCAACGGCCATCAGGTGCTGGCGGTGGTCCGCGGCAGTGCGATCAACCAGGACGGCGCCTCCAACGGCCTGACCGCACCCAACGGGCCGGCCCAGCAGCGCGTGATCCGCGAGGCGCTCGCCGACGCCGGGCTCGGCGTGGGCGACGTCGACGCCGTCGAGGCGCACGGCACCGGCACCGTGCTCGGGGATCCCATCGAGGCCCAGGCCATCCTGGCGACCTATGGCTCACGCACCGGGGGTGAACCGCTGTTGCTCGGCTCCCTGAAGTCCAACATCGGGCACGCCCAGGCCGCCGCGGGCGTCGCGGGTGTGATCAAACTCGTCGAGGCCCTCCGCCACGGCCACCTGCCCGAAACCCTGCATCTGGGTACGCCGTCCACACTCGTGGATTGGGATGCTGGCCGCGTCGAACTTCTCTCGCGGGCACGCGACTGGCCCGAGACCGGCCGAGCCAGGCGCGCGGGAGTCTCCGCCTTCGGGGTCTCGGGCACCAACGCACACGTCATCGTCGAACAGGCCGTCGACGAGCCGCTCGAAGGCGCGACCGGATCACCGGCCGACGTGGATGGGACTGCCCCGGAACCACCTTCCGCCTCGTCCGCCGCCGGGCCGTCGCCGCTCGTGGGCTCGGGTGCCGATACGCACGCAGCCATCGCACCGATCGCGGATGAGCCGCCGGTGGGTTCGTACGGGTTGCCGGGGGCCGTGGACGGCAGCCCGGACCCGGATGCCGGGTCGCCAGGCGCGTGGCCGCTCCCGTTCGTGGTGTCGGGCAGGGGCGCGGACGGTTTGCGCGCGCAGGCAGCACGGCTCGCCGAATTCGTTTCGGGGACCACGGCCGAACCGGCCTCGATCGCTTCGGCGCTGGTAAGAGACCGGGTCGCGCACGACACCCGGGCGGTCGTCGTGGCGGCCGAGCGAGGGGAGCTGACCACCGCCCTGGAAGCGCTGGCGCGGGGGCACGCGACCTCCACGGCGGCGCTCACCACGGCCGCCACCGGGGCGGTCGGTGTTGTCTTCGCCGGGCAGGGTAGCCAGCGCGCCGGCGCGGGAGCCGCGCTGTACGAACGTTTTCCGGTGTTCGCGGCGGCCTTCGACGCGGCGGTCGACGCGCTGGACCGCTATCTCGGTGCGGCCGTGGAGTATCCGGTGCGTGATGTCGCCTTCGGCGCGGCGGGAACCGAAGGTCTCATCGATTCGACCCTCTACACCCAGCCGGTGATCTTCGCGTTCGAGACCGCCCTGTATCGGCTGGTGGTGTCCTGGGGTGTCGAGATTCGCACTGTCGCGGGGCATTCCATCGGCGGGATCGTGGCCGCGCACGCGGCGGGGGTGCTCTCGCTCGGGGATGCCGCGCGGCTCGTCGCGACCCGCGCGCGATTGATGGGGGCCTTGCCCGCGGGCGGGGCGATGATCGCGATCGAGGCCACCGAGGCCGAGGTGCGTGCGGTCATCGACGCGGTGGCCGCCCGGGCGAGCAGCGTCGCGCACGCCGGAGACGGCGCCGCTGTGGCGCTGGAGGACTCGCCGCGGGTGTCGATCGCCGCGGTGAACGGGCCCGACGCGGTGGTCGTGTCCGGGGTCGAGGACGCGGTGGTGGCGGTCGCCGCCGAACTCACCGGATCGGGGCGGCGGGTGAAGCGGCTGGCGGTCTCGCACGCGTTCCACTCACCGCTGATGGAACCCGTGCTCGACGAATTCGCCAGTGTGGTGGCCGAACTGGACTTCGCCGAACCCGACGGGGTCACGCTGATATCGGACAGCACCGGCGCGGTCGCCGGTCGCGACGAGCTGGCCGAGCCCGACTATTGGGTCCGGCATCTGCGCGGCACGGTGCGTTTCGCCGACGCGGTGCGCACGGCACGCGCGCAGGGCGTGGGAGTCTTCCTCGAGATCGGGGCCGATTCGGTACTCGCACCGCTGATCTCGGCAACCCTGACCGAGGACGATACCGAGGACGAGGTCGCGGTGGCGGCGCTGGTGCGCCGGGGCAGGCCAGAGGTGGCCACGGTACTGACCGCCGCCGGTGTCGTCCACTCGCACGGCCACCGGGTCGACTGGGCCGAGATCGTTCCCCCGGCCCCCCGTATCACCCTGCCCACCTATGCCTTTCAGCAGCAGACCTTCTGGGCTGAACCCGTCGCCGGGACTCGGACCGGCCGAGCGGCCGGAGCGGCGGCCCTGGACCATCCGCTGCTGTCGGCGGTGATCACGGCGGCCGAAGGCGACCGACTGTTGCTCACCGGGCAGTTGTCGTTGCGCACTCATCCGTGGCTGGCCGACCACGCGGTCCTGGGCACGGTGATCGTGCCGGGCACCGCCCTACTCGACCTGGTGGCCCGCGCGGGTGAGGAAGCCACGCTGCCCTCGATCGAGGAACTGATCGTGGAATCCCCGCTGGTACTCGGCCAGGCCGCCGTCGACCTCCAGGTCGCGGTGAGCGCGAACGGGGACGGTACCTCCGCCGTCACGATCCACTCCCGGCCGCTCGGCGGCGCCGCCGATGCCTGGACCAGGCACGCGACCGCAGTGATCGGTCCGGAAAACCCGGCGAGCACAGCGGATCTCGGCGTCTGGCCGCCACCGGGAGCCGCGTCCGTCGATGTGACGGACATCTATCCCACGCTGTTGGCGACGGGCCTCGCCTACGGTCCCGCCTTCCAGGGACTGCGCCGCGCCTGGGAGCGCGACGACGAGCTCTTCGTCGAAGTGGAACTGCCCGAAACGGCGGGCACCCGGCCCGAGGGCTTCGCCGTTCACCCGGCCCTGCTCGACGCGGCGGTCCATCTCCCCGCCCTGCGAGCGCTGGCCGATGTGCCGCCCGGGCAGAACCGCCTGCCCTTCGCCTGGACCGGGGTCAGGATATTCGCCGCCGGTGCCGCGGCACTGCGGGTCCGCATCGCATCGACCGGTCCCGACACGGTCGCCATCGATGCCGCCGACCCGTCCGGCGCGCCGGTCCTGAGTATCGACAGCCTGGTGGCACGCCGCGTATCCACCGCCCAATTGCGCTCGTCCCGTGCGGAATTGCGCGACACCCTGTTCGAGGTCGTCTGGTCCGACAACGCCGCCACCGCCGGCCCGGCGCACTGGCTGGTCCTCGACGGCGGCGCCGGTTCGCGGCCGGTGCTCGACGCCTTGCGCGCGAGCGGCCACCGCGCCGAAGCCGACGGCGAGGGTATCGACGGTGGTCTCGCCCGAAGCGGTTCTGTCGGAGGCGGTCTCGGCGATGGCCGGCTTTTCGCGGCCGGTCCCGGCGACATCCAGACCGGTGAGAACAGCCCCGCCGGCGGCAAGCCTGCAGGAGACGACGCCGCCGATGGTCCGGCAGTTGGACGCCACCCGATCACCGACGCGGCGACGGTGGGAAGCAATTCCGCCGCCGACGCCGCGATAGTCGCCGTTGCCGACGTCGATGCGTTGCTGCCGGTGCTACAGCGCTGGCTCGCCGATCCCGCGACCATCACGGTGCCGCTGGTCGTGCTCACCCGTGGCGCGGTCGCCCTCGGGGAAACCGAAGTGCCGGACTCGGCCGCCGCCGCGGTGTGGGGGCTGGTCAGGTCGGTGCAGGCCGAGCATCCGGATCGGTTGCTGCTCAGCGATATCGATGACGCGCCGGAGTCCTGGTTCGCGCTCGCCGCGGCCGTGCACGCGGCGGGCGACGGCGACACTCAGACCGCGGTGCGGGCCGGGCGGGTCTCGGTACCCCGGCTGCGGCGCTGGGATCCGCCCGCCGCCGAGGAGATCTCGAGCTGGGACACCACGGGCACCACGCTGATCACCGGTGGCCTCGGCGGACTCGGCGCGGAGGTGGCACGCCACCTGGTGCTCACACACGGGGTTCGGTCGCTGGTGCTGGGCGGTCGCCGGGGCGCGGCCACCGAGGGCGCTGCGGAACTGGCCGCGGAGCTCGAATCCGCCGGTGCCGCGGTCACTCTCGCGGCTCTCGATGTGACCGATGACGCCGCGCTGCGCGAGGTTCTGGCGGACATCCCGGGGGACCGGCCGCTGACCACCGTCATCCATGCCGCCGGCCTGGTCGACGATGGGCTGTTCGAAACCCTTACCCCCGAACGAATCGCCGCTGTCGCGGTGCCCAAGAGCGATGGCGCCCGCACCCTGGACGCACTCACTCGCGCACTCCCCACCGTGTCCCGATTTGTGCTCTTCTCCTCGGTGTCGGCCCAACTCGGCGGTCCGGGCCAAGCGGCCTACACCGCCGCGAACGCCGAACTCGATGCCATTGCCGCACAACGACGTGCACTCGGCCTACCCGCCGTGTCCATCTCCTGGGGCCTGTGGGAACGCGCCAGCGGCACGACGGCGGCGCTCTCGGCCACCGACCGTGCGCGCATAGCCAGAAACGGGCTGCGAGCCCTGCCGACGGCGACCGCGCTGGCACTGCTCGACGCGGCCGCGGCCGATCCCGCCGGGTCCTCGGCGGCCATCGCCGCGCAAGCGACCGCTGACGACCTCACCGCGGTGGCGGGCGGTCATGAGGAAGTAGTCGTGAACAACCCCGCCGTGGTCATCGCGGCCGGATTCGATGGGCGGGCACTGGCGCGGCGGACCGATGCGCTGCCGCCGGTGCTGCGGTCGCTGGTGCCGGTACGGCGGCGCACCGCGGCCGGAAACGCGGATTCCGGATCGGTGCTGCGCGCGATCGCGGCATTGGACGGGGTGGCCCGGGAGGGTGCCCTGCTCGACCTGGTGCGCGCCGAAGTCGGTGTGGCGCTGGCTCATCCGTCTCCCGATACCATCGCCGGTGACCGGGCGTTGATCGAACTGGGGCTGGATTCGCTCAGCGCCGTCGAGTTGCGCAACGGGTTGGGGCGGGTGACCGGGCTGCGCCTGCCCGCGACCCTCACCTTCGACTATCCGACGCCGCAGGCCATCGCCGAGTTCCTCGGCGGGCAGGTCGGGGATTCTCCGGAACCGGCCGCGGCGGTCGGCGCCGTGAGTGCGGGCCTGTCCGCGATCCACCGTCGAATGCACGACGCCGGAAAGCACTTCGAGGCCGCGCAGTTGCTCGTTGCCGCGTCGCACGCGCGCACCACGTTCGGCGTGGACGAGCGCGCACGGCACGCGCTGGCTCCGATCCGGCTCGCACAGGGGCCGGGAGAGACAGTGGTGGTGGCGTTCCCTGCGGTGAGCGCGATCTCCGGTCCGCACGAATACTCGCGCGTGGCACAGGAATTGCGCGGTGAACGCGATGTGTACGTCGTGCCCGCGCCGGGCTTCACCGCGGGTAGCGATGACCTGCCCGATTCGGTCGACACCCTGGTCCGGCTCGGTGTGGAGGCGCTCATCGAGGCGGTCGGTGATCGTCCGTTCGTGGTGCTGGGTCGTTCCATGGGCGGCTGTGTCGCGCACGCGGTCACCGCGGCCCTCGAGTCGGAGGGTCACGCGCCACGCGGGCTGCTGCTCGTGGACAGCTATCCGGTCGAGGCGGCGCTGGAACCCGGCATGGAATGGTGGACCGGGGCCATGATCGGCGGCATGCTCGCGCGCGTCGACCGTTTCGATATGGCGGTGCAGGACGAGCGGCTCACCGCCATGGGCACCTACAACCGGCTGTTCCTGGACTGGCGCGCCACCCCGGTGCGCACGCCGATCCACCTGTTGCGCTCGGATACTCCGCTGCCCGGCACCCGCACCGACGGGCCCCGGGACTGGCGGGCCTTCTGGCCCGTGCCGCACGGCACCGCCGATATTCCCGGCGACCACTTCACGGTGCTCGAGGAGGACGCGGTCACGACCGCGCAGGCCCTGCGCACGTGGATCGATACGCTGGAAAGCGCGTAGCGATCGAACGGCGAAGCCCGGCACGGAAATCCGTGCCGGGCTTCGGTGTTCTCGAACTCAGCGGGCGAGCTGGGCGATGATGCCGTACCGATCCGGCAGCACCCCGTATTCGACGATGCGGCCGTCCTGGAAGCGGATGGTGCTGATGCTGACCCCGGTGAACCGGCGGCCTGCGCCCCGGTCCGGCACACCGAAGATCTCACCGCGCTGAATGCCGTCGATCGTCCAGTACACGACCACCCGGTCGGCCTCGGCGATGAGATCGTCGACCGTGGCGGTGACGCCTTCGACGTTCTCACGCAGCCAGGTGATGTGCTCGACGAATCCGGACCGGCCCTTGATGTTCCCGGCCGGGACCGCGGTGTCGCGGCCGTCCTCGGCGATGATCTCGTCGAGCACCTCGAGCTTGCCCTGCGACACCACTTCATCGTAGAACCGCCGGGCTACGGCCTTGTTGGCCTCGATGGCAGAGATCGTGGTCATCCTGTGCTCCTTCGTACGGGTTGTCGAACTATCGGATCGAAAGGGGTTCAGAAGCCCTGACCGGGCAGCGGCAGAATGCCGAGGTTGGCATCAAGCCCGCCGTCCACGACGAGGGTGGTGCCGGTGATGTAGCCGGCCGCGGGCGAAGCCAGGAACCAGATGGCCTCGGCCTGCTCTACGGGTTCAGCGAAGCGGCCCAGAGGAATCCGCCGCTCGATGACGGCCAGCAGCGTGGGATCCTGATGCACATTGGCGGTGATGCCGGTGCGGGTCAGCCCCGGCGCGAGCGCATTGATCCGCACCCCCTGCGCGGCGTAGTCGATCGCGAAGGCGCGCACCAGGTTGATCAGCGCGCCCTTGGACGCGTTGTAGGCCCAGTTGCCCGGATCCCCGCGCAGGCCCGCCACCGAGGCGGTGAAGATCGCCGACCCGCCGCTCACGCGCAGCGCCGGAATCGCCGCGCGCAGACCGTGAATCGGCCCGCGCAGGTTGACCCCGAAGATGCGGTCGGCCGCGTCGACCGCCCCGGGCGTCTCGAGCGGGGGAGTACCACCGGTCCCGGCGTTGAGGACCAGGGTGTCGATGCGGCCGAACCGATCCAGGGCGACGCGCACCGCGGCCACGTTCACGGCTTCGGTGGAGACGTCACCGCTCAGGGTCACCGGATTCCCGGACAGTCCGGCCAGGCCACGCTCGTCCACGTCCACGGCGACCACCCGGTATCCGCGCTCGGCGAACAGTTCCGCGGTGGCGCGGCCGATACCGGACGCGGCGCCGGTGACGATCGCGACCCGCTGGTCATCGGTCGATGTCATGCGATTCCTTTCGAGAGTGAATGTTCGGGCGTCGAGAGTGCGAGTTCAGGTGCCGCGGCCGGGACCGGTGGTCGCGGGACGGCCGCGAGCAGTTGCCGGGTGTATGCGTGCTGCGGATTCGCGAAAACCGCTGCCGTATCCCCCATCTCGACAATGTGGCCGTCGTGGATGATCGCCACCCGCCGGCAGAGCCTGCGCACCACCGCCAGGTCATGGGAGATGAGCAGCAGCGCGGCTCCGCTGTCGCGCCGGACCCGGTCGAACAGGTCCAGAATCTGGGCCTGGATGGTGATGTCGAGTGCGGAGACCGGTTCATCGGCCACGATCAGATCCGGTGCGGCGGCCAGGGCTCGTGCGATGGCCACCCGCTGGCGCTGTCCGCCGGACAGCCGTGCGGGACGGGCATCGCGCAGCGCGGCCGAGAGCCCGACGTCGGCGAGTAGTTCGCCGACGCGTTCGGTGCGTTCGGCCCGTGACCAGGTCCGCGGCAGGGCCTCGCCGATGATCGTCGCGACCGAATGCCGGGGATCGAAGGCGCTCGCTGGATCCTGGTCGATGAGCTGGACCCGATGTCGGTGTGGCCGCCGGTCGCGCTCGCGCAGCCGCGACCAGGGTGCGCCGTCGAGCAGCACCTCACCGCTGTCGGGTGACAGATGTGCGAGGGCCAACCGGGCCAATGTGCTCTTGCCCGAACCGGATTCGCCGACCACGCCCAAGGCTTGCCCGGGGTGCAGCGTGAACGATGCCGGTTCCAGACCCACGGTCCGGCCGCCGGCGGGCAGTCGATAGTGCTTGCTCGCCGCCCGGAACTCCAGTAGCGGCACAGCGTCCACCGCCGCCGCCTTGTCGGGCGGGCCGGACACCACTTCGACCGGCGCCGTAGCCAGGCCCGGGCGCAGACAGCGCACCGTGCGCCCATCGGCCAGCGGGACGGGTTCGGGCAGGCCGGTACGGCAGTCGTCGCCGGCGAGGGGGCAGCGCGGCGCGAACGGGCATCCGGTCTCGGCCGGGTCGGCCCAACGCGGTGCCGTCGATGCCAGCATCGGCCCGTCCAGTCGTGGTGCGGCGGAAAGCAGTTCGGCGGTATACGGATGCGCGGGCGCACCCAGCACCACTTCGGCCGGTCCCTGCTCGACGACGACCCCGGCATACATGACCGCGACCGTGTCCGCAGACTCGGCGACCACCGCCAGATCGTGGCTGATCAGCACTATCGCCGTGCCGGCCGCCCGCAGTTCCGACAGCAGAGCCAGAATCTGTTGCTGTACCACGACATCCAGCGCGGTCGTGGGTTCGTCGGCGATCAGTAACTCCGGCCCGGCCGCCAGAGCCGACGCGATCAGCGCGCGCTGGCGCAGGCCCCCGGACAGCTCGTGCGGATACTGCCGCCAGCGTCGCTCGGGATCGCCGATACCCGCGCGCCGCAGCAGCCCGAACACGGCGTCGTCGAGGTCGTCGGCGGTGGCGAGCCGGTGGATCTCGAGCGGCTCGGCGACCTCGTAGCCGATCCGGCGTAGCGGATCCAGGGAGGTCAGCGCGTCCTGGAGCACGAAACCCACACGGCGGCCCCGGATTCGCCGCCAGCGCGCGCTGTTCGCGTCGCGCAGGTCGTCCGTGCCGAGGGTCAGTTCGCGGGCACGCACCCGCGCGTCGGCTCCGGCCAGCCCGACCAGGGCCCGCGCGGTCACGCTCTTACCGGACCCGGATTCGCCGACCAGCGCCACACATTGGCCCCGGTCGACCTCCAGATCGACCGACCGCACCGCGACGGTGCGGCCGAAGGCCACCGACAAATCTCGCACCGACAGCAGCCGTTCGCTCATCGAGTGACTCCGTCCACGCGTTCGCGCAGGGCGCGACCGGCCACACTGATCGACATCACGGTGACGGTGATCGCCAGCCCGGGGAACAGCGCCAGGGTCCACGCGGCGGACAGATAGTTCCGGGACTGCGCGAGCATCGCGCCCCACTCCGGCACCGCGGTGTCGGGCCCCAGCCCGAGGAAACTCAGCGACGAGCCGATGATGATCGCGGTTCCGATATTGATCACCACCAGCACACTCAGCGGCAGCAGGACATTGGGCACGATGTGGCGCCACGTCACCCGCCACGGCGCGATGCCCAGATCCAGTGCCGCACGCACATAGGCCAATCGGCGTACCTCATGGGTGCGGATCCGCACCAGCCGGGCGAAACCCGGTGTCAGCGCGATGGTGATGGCCAGCACCACGTTGCCGGTTCCCGGGCCCAGCACCGCCACCACCAGCAGCGCCATGAGAATGGTCGGAAAGGCCAGCAGCACGTCGGCGAGCCGCATCCCGACCTGATCGGCGACCGGGCCGCCCAGCGCCGAGCCCAGTCCCCAGAGCGTCCCCGCGACGGTCGCGAGCAGCGTCGACCCGAGGCCGACCAGCAGCGACGCGCGCGCGCCGTACACCACACGCGCGTACTCGTCGCGGCCCAACCAGTCGGTGCCGAAAAGATGTGTGCCGCTCGGTGATTGCAAGGCGATGCCGGGATCGATGGACTCCGGCGAGCCGGCCAGCAACTGCGGTGCGATGACCGCGACAGCGGCCAGCGCCAGCACCGTCGCGGCGACCAAGCGGCCGGGTCGTGGCAGGGAATGCCGGTCCCGCAAGCGAATCGGCTTCGCCCGCCCTGCCGGCGCGGCTGTGGTCATCGCGCCACCTCCCGAATGCGGGGATCCACCAGTCGGTACAGCTGGTCCAGCGCTATCGAGATCAGCGCGAACGCCGCCGCGGTGAGCACCACCGTGCCGGTCACCACCGGGTAGTCGCGGCCGCGGACCGCGCTCACCAGCAATTGGCCCAGGCCTCGGCGCGCGAAGACGGTTTCCACCACGACCACACCGCCGAGCAGGTTGCCCAGCATCCAGCCCGAGAGGGTCAGCACCGGGGCGGACGCGTGCCGCAGCGCGTGCCGGACCCGCACCCGGAACTCGCTCGCTCCGCGTGCCCGCACGGTGACCGCGAACGGCTGCTCCAGCGCGTGCTCCAGCCCGTCCCGGGTGACCTGTGACAGCACCCCGGCCACGGCCACCGCGAGGGTGAGCCACGGCAGTACCAGTCCGCGCAGGCCGGTCTCCCCGACCACCGGGAACACCTGCCAATGGAACGAGAACAGCGCCAGCAGGACGAAACCGACCCAGTAGGTGGGCATGGACAGCGCGGTGAACTCGACCGCGCGCGCCGCCGCCCGCGAACGGGGTCGCTGTGCGGTGAGGACCGCGACGGCGATCGATATCGCCAGGCCGAGAACCAGCCCGCCGACGGCGAGTTCGACCGTGGGCCACAGCTGTTCGGCGATGAGCGCGCGCACCGGTCGATGCTGCTGGTAGGAGGTGCCGAGATCGCCGTGCGCCAGGCGGCCGAGGAATCGGGCGTACTGCACATGGATCGGCGAGTCCAGTCCGTACTCGGCCCGGATCTGCGCCAGCACCTGCGGCGAGCTGGTCGCCGCCACGCCACCCGCGATGGCGCGCGCCGGGTCTCCTGGAATAGCTTGCAGTCCAGCGAAAGTCAGCGTGGCCGCGGCCCAGATCACGAGCACCGCGAGCACGAGGCGGCCGAGCAGCCACCGCAGCGGCTCGGGTAGCCGCCGCAGGAGCGGGGGCGGCCACCTCGGGGTCGCGGGCAACCGGTTCACGCCGCGAGCCAGGCGTCGTAGAACCGCGGATAGGTCTGCGCGTCGAAGGTCAGATCGCGCACCGACTTCGCGTATCCGGTCAGGCTGACCGGGGTGTAGACCGGAATGATGTACGCCTGCTTCAGCACCTCGTGCTGAACCGAGGAGTAGTTGCCGGCGGCCTGCTTCGGATCGGTGGTGGCCGCGGCGCCGGTCACCCAGGAGTCGAGCTGCGGTGAATTGACCAGCGCCACATTGCCACCCGCCTTGGCGTAGGTGTTGGCGGAGAAGAACGCGAAGCGCAGCACATCCGGGGTGGGCCGGGCGAAGCTGACATCCACCAGGTCGTAGCCGCCGCCGATCAGATACTTCTCGACATAGGTACCGGTGTCGACGGTGGGCCGCTGGATGTCGATACCCACCGCGCGGGCCTGGGCCCGGATTCCATCGGCGACCACATCGCGCTGTTCACGGGTGCCGTCGGGCCAGTAGGGCCACACCAGGGACAGCCGTGCGCCGTCCTTGACTCGGAAGCCCTCGGAATCGGTGGTGTTCCACCCGGCCTGATCGAGCAGTCGCTTGGCATTGTCGGGGTCGTAGCGGGTGAGGTCGTCGCGGGCGGAGGCATCGTATCCGGCGGTCACTTTGCTGATCGCGTTGTCCGCCACCGGAAAGTGCCCGAAGTAGATGCTCTTCACCAGCTCGGCCACATCCACAGCCGCCGTGAGCGCACGGCGCACCACCGGATCTGTGAGCGGTCCGCGCGACTGGTTGAAGTACACGTTGTAGTTCAGACCCGGCGTCTCGTCCGAATGCAGCGTGAAGTCCTCGCGCTTGCTCAGATCGTCCGCCGAGACCGGCGGCACACCCCCGATGGCCTGCACCTGACCGCTGGTCAGCGCGCCGTACCGGGTGGCGTCCTCGTTGATGAACTGGAACACCAGTTTGCCCAGGTGCGCCGGGCCGGAATGCGTGCTGCCCGGGGCAGGCCAGCGGTAGGCGTCGAATCGGGTCAGCGTCTCGGCCTTGCCCTGCTCCCAGCTCTCGAAGGCGAAGGGCCCGGTGCCCACCGGGCGGTAGGCCGGATCGGCGAGCGCCTTGGGACTCTGGATGCCCAGACTCGGGGTGGAGAGCGCCTGCAGGAACGGCGTGAAGGGCTGCTTCAGCACGACTTCCGCCGTGAGCGGATCGATGACCCGGGTCTCCTGATAGGCGCTGATCAACGACGCCGCGTACGCGGACTTGGTCTTCGGATCGACGATGTGGTCCAGGCTGGCCCGCACCGCGTCGGCGGTGAACGGCGTGCCGTCGTGGAACGTCACCCCCTCGCGCAGCGCGAACCGGTAGGTCCGCCCGTCGGGCGAGATCGTCCACGAATCCGCCAGCCATGCACCGAAGGAATCCGGACCGGTCTGGGCCACCAGCGAATCGAAGATATTGCGATTGACCAGGCTGGTGACCGCGGTCGCCGCGACCGCCGGATCGAGTGAGACCTGCGTGCCCGCCACCGCGTACACCAGTGTGCCGTCCTTGGTGATCTGCCCGGCGTCCTCGGCATCACTGCCGGACAATCCGGCCACCACGGCCGCCGTGACGGCCACTACGGCCGCGACTCCCACGGCGATCCAGGTGTTGCGCCGCCGGCGCGAACGGATTCGGGGGCGTGCGGCCGGACGATCGGCCTCTTCATGAGTAGACATTTCACCCGTTCGTAGAAGTGTGATTTCGGCCGGAACCGACACCCCGCCGACCGATGAAAACTCAACCCGCCGAACGTATTCGGGTCAATCATTTGCGATCACGTGAATTCAATTCCTGCGATCGAATTCGGTTATCGACAGTGATCGGAACTTTCGATCGGACCGCGGCTCACGGGTGCGGATGAATCGGGTCCACCCAGTGCACGGTTTCGGGCGCTTCGACCGGCTCGATATCGAGATTCACCACCACCGCTTCACTGTCGCTGCGGACCAGGACGCACTCCAGCGGTTCGTCGGTGCTGGCGTTGATCTCCTGATGCGGGACGTACGGCGGGACGAAGATGAAGTCGCCCGGTTCGGCCTCGGCGACGAACTCGAGCCGATTTCCCCAGCGCATGCGCGCGCGCCCGCGCACGACGTAGATGACGCTCTCCAGCGCACCGTGGTGATGCGCACCGGTTTTCGCGTCCGGGTGGATCGTGACGGTGCCCGCCCAGATGCGCTGGGCGCCCACGCGCGCGGCATTGATCGCCGCGGCGCGGTCCATGCCCGGCGTCTGCGCGGTGTTGGGATCGAGCTCCCCGGATTTGACGACCCGGACCCCGTGTTCACGCCACTCGGATGCTTCGGAGTCCGAATTGTGTTGCTGCCCCGGTGTTGTCATGTTCTGCCTTCGCTCTCGGACGGGATGGTGATCGGCGATGGTACGCCCGCCCGCGCACGATGCGCAGACGTTGGGATTGCCCTGATTCCAAGGCTTCACCGTGCCCGCGGGGTCGGGTTTGCTCGCCTTCGGAGAGGAGTACGTGATGACCCTCGATCTACCGTTGTTTTCCGGAACCGTGCTGAGCGGGCAGCAGATCCCCGACACCTATCGCGTCGACAGATCCGGCTACGAGCCGCCGGGATCACCGGAGTTGGTGGTGGTCGCCGCGGAGGTCGACGATGTGCGCCGCGCGGTGACCTTCGCGGCCGAGCGGGGGCTGTCGGTGGTGGTCCGGGGCGGCGGCAGCGGGTTGGCCGGAGGCGCGAGCGCGGGGGCGGGCACGCTGGTCCTCGACGTCAGCGGACTGCGCCGAATTCTCGAGATAGCGCCGGTCGATGAACTGGCGGTGGTGCAGGCCGGGGTGAGTGCGGCCACGCTCGACGCCGAGGCCGCGAAGCACGGTCTGCGATATGCGCCCGACCCGGCGAGCGTTGCCATCTCGACCATCGGGGGCAACATCGCCACGAACGCCGGCGGACTCCGGTGCGTCAAATACGGCGTCACCCGCGAGGCGGTGCTGGGGCTCGGTGTCGTGCTCGCCGACGGCACCCTCGTGCAGACCGGGCGTCGCACCGCGAAAGGTGTAGCGGGACTGGATCTCACGAGCCTGTTCACCGGTTCGGAAGGCACCTTGGGGGTCATCGTCGAGGCGGTGGTGCGGTTGCAGCCCGCTCCGATCGATACCGTCACCATCGCCGCGTACTTCGACGATGTCGACCAGGCGGCGGCCGCCGCGACCGAGGTGCTCGCCGCGCGAGTGCGGCCCGCCATGCTCGAGCTGCTCGACGCGGCGTCGCTGCGCGAGGCGCAGGACCTGCTCGGTGTGCGTGGGCAGGCGGCGGGTGCGTTCATCGTGGCGCAGACCGATGGTTTCGGTGCCCGCGCGGAAGCCGATCTGATAGTGGAGGTGTTGCGCCGGTACACCTTTCGAATCCGAGTGGGTAGTGATCCCGAGGCCGCCGGTGAACTTCTCACCGTCCGCCGCGCGGCCCTGCCCGCCCTGGAACGGTACGGACGCGCGCTCATCGAGGACATCGCCGTGCCGCGCTCGCGGATCGCCGAGGCGGTGCGCCGCATCACCGCGATCGCCGCCGAACACGACAGCCGGATCTATACCTTCGGTCACGCGGGAGACGGGAATCTGCACCCGATAATCGTGGTACCCGATCACGATTCCGCGGCTCGCGCCCGGGCCGAGTCGGCCGCGGCGGAAATCTTCGCCGCGGCCTTGGAATTGGGCGGCACCATCACCGGTGAGCACGGTGTCGGCGTGCTCAAACGACAGTGGCTCGAACGGGAGCAGGGGGCGGATTCGCTCCGGGTGCAGCACGCCATCCGGCGAGCGCTGGATCCGGCGGGAATCTTCAACCCGGGAAAAGCCTATTGATCACGCCTGCCGACCGGGTCGGTGGGTTTCACGACCGCCTGGCCGGAGATATCGGAATGATCGATCCGGTACTTCGGAAACCCTTTCGATCCACCGGATTCTAATGTGCACAACGTATTTCGACTATCGGTGATGATCGGCTATCCGAATCGAAATACCTGAAGAGAACTCTGGTTTCCGCGGATGCGGTCTCCCTAGCATGACGATTTATCGAGAATTGTTCGCCGAGAGGAATCCCATGACTGCCGATGCGGAATCGAACGCGGTACCGGGCACCGCCGCGACGGAGGTGGAGTTCATCAGCCTCACCCACGCCAACGCCTCGACCGAACTGGAGCCGATACCGACCCGGGGGATCGACCTGCCGTTCGTGCGGCGCTACGTGCGGGCGCTGGAAGACGGCGGATTCGACGCCACGCTACTGCCGTACGGCTCCGCCGGCGCGGACTCGTTCGTGCTCGCCTCCGCGGTAGGACAGCTCAGCGCGCGGCTCAAGCCCATCGTCGCGGTCCGGCCGAACACGGTGTTCCCCACGGTCGCCGCACAGCAATTGGCAACCCTGGATCAGCTGACCGAGGGCCGCGCGGTGGTGCATGTGATTTCCGGGGGCAACGACGCCGAACAGGCCCGCCAGGGCGACTACTCGACGAAAGACGAAAGATACGCGCGCACCGGTGAATTCATCGACGTCCTGCGGCGTTCGTGGACCGAGACGGCGGCCTTCTCCCACGCGGGGGAGCATTATCGATTCGACGATTTCGGGCCGGGTTTCCCGCCCTACGCCACCTCGATTCCGATCTCGATCGGCGGGCAGTCCGATGCCGCGTTCGACATCGGCGGCGCCAAGGCCGACATCTTCTCGTTCTGGGGAGAACCACTGGCGGACATCGCATCCCAGATCGCGCGGGTGCACGCCATCGCCGCCGCGGCCGGGCGCACCGACCGCCCGCGCATCTGGGTGACGTTCCGTCCGATCATCGACCGCACCGACGAGCTGGCATGGGCCAAGGCGTACGACTACGCCGACCGCATCGCGGATACCTTCGAACGCGGCGCGTACCGCAAGGTGAGCGGGTCCGAGCCACAGAACGTCGGCTCCCGGCGGGCACTGGAATTCGCTCGCCGCCAAGAGATCTACGATCGCGCGCTGTGGACCAGGACCGCCGCGGTCACCAATGCCGCGGGTGCCTCCACGGCCCTGGTCGGCAGCCCGGAGACGGTGGCAGCCGCCATCCTGGACTACATCGACCTCGGCGCGAACCTGGTCTCCATCCGCGGGTACGACACCCTCAACGATGTCATCGACTACGGGCGCTACATCCTGCCGCTGGTCCGGCAGGAACTCGAACATCGCAAGCGAACCGGTACGCGCGGCACCCTGCAGGCCGACAATCCGGGCGCGCTGGTCACGGCGAGTCACTCGTGACCGCCACCACCGGTCCCGTGCTGACCGTCCCCGATACCTCACCGGCCGCGCTGGCCGCGTTGACGGCGGAAATCGCTTCCACGGCAGCGAAATACGATCGCAGTGGCGATATTCCCGAGGCCGGCTTGCGCGCCGTGCAACGCGGCGGGTATCTCACCGCGACGGTCTCCGCGCGTTACGGCGGACCTCAGCTCGAGCACAGCGAGGTGGCTCGACTGCTGATCGCGATCGGCGAGGGCGACCCGTCGGTGGCCCTGATCGTCGCGAACACACTGGCGGTTCACCTCGCGCAGACTGCGGCCGGGAGCTGGCCGGAAGATCTCTATCGTGAAGTGGTCGATCGCGCGGCCGGAGAGCCGGTGCTGATCAACGCGATCCGAGCCGAACCCGAATTGGGTGCGCCCGCGCGCGGCGGCCTGCCCGCCACCCTCGCTCGCCGCACGGGTGACGGCTGGGTTCTCAATGGGCACAAGACTTTCGCCACCGGCGGTAGCGCGCTCTCCTACCACCTGGTGTGGGTGGTGACCGACGAAACCCCGGTCCGGGTGGGGCATCTGATCGTCCCCGCCGACGCCGACGGCATCACCTGGCGCCGCACCTGGGATCACCTGGGCCTGCGCGCCTCCAATACGCATGACGTCAGCTACGCCGATGTCGCAGTGCCCTACCGGAACTTCTCGGAGATCCCGTTCCAGAACGGCGTCTACCGGGACCCCGCGGCTGCCGCGGGGCCGGCCTCTTTCGGACATGCTGCGCTGTACATCGGGGTGGCGCGCGCGGCCCGCGCGGCCTTCGCCGACTACGCCCGCAACCGCGTGCCGACCGCACTCGGCAAGCCGATCGCCGATACCGAACGCATTCAATCGGTGGCCGGTGAGATCGAAGCCCAGATAGTGCAGGCCGAAACCCTGCTGTTCGGCGCCCTGCACCGCCTCGCGGCCGGGGAAAGCGACGTGGCGCAGCGCCTATCGGTGGTCAAGGTGCTCATCGCGCGATCGGTGATCGCCGCGGTGGAGACCGCGGTCGGCGCTCTCGGCAATGCCGCGCTGACCCGCCACAACCCGCTCGAACGGCATCTGCGCGACGCGCTCTGCGTGCGCGTGCATCCCCCGCAGGAGGACGCCGCCGTACTCGGCGCCGGGCGTTCGGTGCTGCGGCCGGACGCGTAGTACGCCACCACGGCACCACCTGTACACACCCGGGCCGCGCGCCCACAACCTACTTCGAGGAACAGCCCAGCCATGACTATCACCACGCGGCTCGCGCGCAGTCCGCGCAAGGTCGGAAAGCTCGGTGCCGCGGCGTTCGCCGCGACACTGGCCCTGCTCGTGAGCGCCTGCGGCGGCAGCGCCGACACCACCGGTGGGCCCTCGGGAGAAGGACAGGAACCGGTGCGAGGCGGCACCCTGAACCTGGCGTTCTTTCCGGACAATGTGGCCTTCGCCTGCATCGACCCCTTCCAGACCTACTGGATCGAACACCGTTCGCTGATCCGCAATTTCGCCGATTCGCTCACCGATCAGAACCCGGATACCGGGGAGATCGTGCCGTGGCTGGCGACCGCGTGGCAGATCAGCCCCGACGGGCTCGACTACACCTTCACCCTGCGCGACGGGGTGACCTTCGCCGATGGCACACCGCTGGACGCCGCCGCGGTGAAGACCAATTTCGACGGATTCATCGATCTCGCCCGCACCTCGAGCGGCACCGCGTTCGGCGCGAGCTACATCGGCGGACTCGAGTCGGCGCAGGTGATCGACCCCAAGACGGTCAAATTCCACTTCGGCAAGCCGAATTCGTCCTTCCTGCAGGCGACCGCGACCACCAACCTGGCGCTGCTGTCGCCGGCCTCGTTCCAGAAGACACCGCAGCAGCGCTGCCTCGGCGATGTCGTGGGATCCGGACAGTTCACCCTGGACAACTACACCCCCAACCAGGGGGTCACCCTGAGTCGCCGCACCGGCTACCGGTGGCCGTCGCCGTTGAACAAGAACCCGGGCGAGGCCTATCTGGACAAGGTGAAGGTCAGCTATGTCGCCGAAGACGGGGTTCGGACCGGCAACCTGGTCAGTGGACAGATCGACATCGCTTGGCCGCGTAATCCGTTCACCGTCGAGGACCGGACCCTGATCGGCCGATCCGGCGCGTATCTGCGGTCGCGCCCGCTCCCGGGCGTCTCCTACACGCTGTACCCGAACGTGTCCGAAGGCCGCCCGCTGGCCGACGACCAGATCCGGCGGGCGCTCTACCACGCCATCGATCTGAAGACCTTCGCCGCGACCACCTTCGGAGCGGATTATCCGGTCGTCGGCGGGCCGTTCGACAACACCACCCCGTACTACGCCAACCAGAGCGCCAAGCTCACCTATGACCCGGCGCAGGCCGGTCGCCTGCTGGACGCGGCGGGGTGGAAGGTCGCGCCCGGTGATCAATTCCGCTCCAAGGACGGCAAGCGGCTCACCCTGGTCCAGCCGCTGAGCGCGGCCAGCGTCGGCGCGGAGTTGCTCCAGGATCAGCTGCGCCAGTCGGGAATCGAACTCCAGCTGAAGTCCGTGACCGCCGCCGAGCGGCCCGCGGTCATCGCCAACGGCCAGTACGACCTCGTCGAGGGATACTTCACCCGGGCGGATCCCGGTGCGCTGCAGTTCATCCTCGTCGAAGCCCTGGCCAACTCCAAGGCGCTGGCGCGCAATGCCCAGAAGCCGGCCGCGGCGGCACAGATCTCGGATCTGTTCACCCGTGCGGTGCAGTCGACCGATTCGGCGGCGCGCGAGCGGATCTACCACGAACTTCAGGGCGTGCTGATCGACAACGGCATCACCTTCCCGGTGTCCGAACGCGTGCAGTACGCCGGAATTCGCAATCAGGTCAACGGTTTCCGCTTCACCGCCGAGAGCTTCATCGACCTGCACGACGTCTGGATCCAGCCGTGATCGGCTATGTCGCCGGACGGGTGGCACAGGCGGCCGGCGTGCTCTGGGCGGCGTTCACGCTCGCCTTCGCCGTGCTCTACCTGCTTCCCAGTGATCCGGTATCGATCCAGCTCAGCGCCGCCGGAATCGAAACCGATTCCCTCACACCGGCACAGCTCGCGGCCGCGAAGGCGAAGTACGGGCTGGACCGCCCGATCCTGGACCAGTATTTCTCCGCGCTGACCGGTGCGCTGCACGGCGACTTCGGCACCTCGATCGCCAAACAGACGCCGGTGAGTGAGCTGCTGGCCGAAAGGCTCGGTGGCACCCTCACACTCAGCCTGATCGCCGGTGTACTCGCGATCGTGCTGGGTGCGGGGATCGCCTACCTGGCCGCGTTCGTGCGGATCGCACCGCTGCGTGTGCTGCTGGATCGGGCTCCGGCGCTGGGTGTCGCGGTCCCGTCGTTCCTGGTGGGGCTCGGGCTCATCCAGTACTTCTCGTTCGAGCTGGGCTGGCTGCCGTCCTCGGGCTCGGGCGGCTGGAAATACCTGGTGCTGCCGGTGATCACCATGGCGCTGCCGGGCGCGTCCCAGCTCGCACAGGTGCTCGGGCGCAGCTTCGCCGACACCCTGCGCGAGCCGTACATCGTGACCGCTCGCGCCAAGGGCCTCTCGCGCGGGGCCGTGCAGTTTCGGCACGCCCTGCGCAACGCGGCACTGCCCGCGCTCACCATCATCGGAGTCCTGGTGGGCCTCACCGTGACCAGCGCGATCGTGGTGGAAACCGTCTTCAATCGCAACGGTATCGGCCGGCTCGCCCAGGAATCGGTGCTCGCCAAGGATGTTCCGGTGGTGCAGGCGATCGTGGTGATCGCGGCCGCCGGGTTCGTCGTGATCAACCTGATCGTCGACCTGCTCTATCCGCTACTGGATCCGCGCATCGCCCACCTCGCGCCCGCCGAGGTGCGCTGACATGGTGCAGTCGCTGATCGCCCCGGAGGTCATCGCGGTCGATGACGACCGAGAACTCCCCGCGCGTACACGCGGCAGCCGTGGCCGTGCACGGCTGCTGCGCCTCGCCCGCCGGCCCGGCTTCGTGCTGGCGAGCTCGCTGGTCGCGTTCGTGATCGTCGCGGCATTCGCGCCCACCCTGTTCACCGACTACGAGCCCTACGCCACCGCGCCCGCGGAGCGATTGCGCGCGCCGAGCGGCACCCACCTGTTCGGCACCGACGATGTCGGTCGGGACCTGTGGACCCGCACGCTCTACGGCGCCGACCTCACGGTCAAGGCGGCTCTCCTGGCAATCGCCATCGGGCTCGGAGCGGGACTCCTGCTGGGCGTGCTGTCCGGGTTTCTCGGTGGCGTACTCGACGCGCTGATCATGCGCGTGGTCGATGTGCAGCTCGCGATTCCGGGCCTGCTGCTGGCGCTGTCGATCGTCACCGCCCTGGGCTTCGGGACCATTCCGGTGGCCATCGCCGTCGGCGTCGGCACCATCCCCGGTTTCGCGCGAACCACCCGTGCCGAGGTGCTCCGAGTGAAGACGCTGCCCTATGTGGAAGCCGCGCGATCCGGCGGCGGATCCTGGCCGCGAGTGCTGATCCGGCACGTGCTGCCCAACTCCTGGGGGCCGGTACTGGCGTTGGCGGTGGTGGATTTCGGGGCCGCGATCATCGCGGTGGCGGCACTGAGTTTCCTCGGCTTCGGAGCGGCGCCACCGGAGGCCGAATGGGGGTCGCTCGTGGCGGCCGGGCGAAACTTCCTGGTGACCGCGCCGTGGGTATCGCTGTTGCCGGGCGCGTTGGTCGCGCTGACGGTGCTGGCGCTCAATCACATCGCGCAAACCCTGCGGGAGGTGCGGCGATGACCGTGCCGGAAACCCGCACGGCGACCGTTGCGCCGATCGCCGACATCACCGGCCTCTCCGTGGGCTACCTGACCGGCGGTAGCGTGGTGACAGCGGTGCACGATGTCTCGTTGTTGGTGCGCCCGGGCGAAATCGTGGCGCTGGTCGGCGAATCCGGTTCCGGGAAGTCCACCACCGCGCACGCGGTGATCGGCCTGCTGTCCGACAGCGCGCGAATCACAGGCGGCTCGATTCGAGTCGGGGGCGTCGAGATCGTCGGAGCGGGCGAGAAGACGGTCCGGTCCCTGCGCGGAGCGACGGTCGGACTGATTCCGCAGGACCCGATGGTCGGTCTCAATCCCACCCAGCAGATCGGAACCCAGGTCGCCGAGGCGGTACGACTGCGCGGAATACGCGGTCCCGCGGTCGACCTCGAAGTACTCGGCATATTGCGTACCGCCGGACTCGACGACCCCGAGCACCATGTGCGCCGCTATCCGCACGAGCTCTCCGGCGGGCAACGCCAGCGGGTGCTGATCGCGATCGCCCTGGCCGGGCGACCGGATTTGATCATCGCCGACGAACCCACCAGCGCGCTGGATGTGACCGTCCAGGCCCGGATCCTCGACCATCTCGAATCACTGGTGCGCGAGAGCGGTATCGCCCTGCTCATCATCACGCACGATCTCGCCGTCGCGGCGGACCGCGCCGACCGGGTGATCGTGATGCGACGGGGCCGGATCGTCGAATCCGGTACGCCCGCGGAGATTCTCGTCGCGCCCGCGGACGCCTACACCCGTCGGCTGATCGCGGCCGCGCCCGGGCTGGCGAACGCGGGTGTGCCGGTGCCACGTTTCCGGGAGACCGGGGGAGAAGACCTGCCCGCCATTCTCGAGATCGACGCTGTGACAAAGCAATTCCGGCCCACCGGGCGCGGGCGCCGGGTGGTCGCGCTGGATGCGGTGTCGCTGCGCGTGCCTGCCGGTCGCACCCACGCCGTGGTCGGCGAATCCGGTTCCGGGAAGAGCACGCTCCTGCGTCTCGCGATGGGCCTCGAGACCCCTACCTCCGGTGCGGTGCTTTTCGACGGCACCGATCTGGCAGGTCTGTCGTGGCGGCGGCAGCGCCCGCTCCGCCGGCGCTTCCAACTGGTTCAGCAGAATCCGTACGCCGCCCTGGATCCGCGATTCACCGTGCGCGACAGCGTTATCGAGCCGCTGGTCTCGTTCCGCATCGGCACTCGCGCCGAACGCCACGCTCGCGCCGGTGAACTCCTGGACGCGGTGGCGCTGCCGCGCACCGCGCTGGACCGGTTGCCCGATGAGCTGTCCGGCGGGCAGCGCCAGCGCGTCGCCATCGCGCGCGCACTGTCCCTGCGACCGGATCTGGTGCTACTGGACGAGCCGGTCTCCGCGCTGGACGTCTCGGTGCAGGAGCAGATCCTCGACCTGCTTCTCGACCTGCAACGGCGATTCGGCCTGGCATACCTGTTCGTGTCGCACGACCTCTCGGTGATAGCCAAGATCGCGCACACGGTATCGGTGCTCGATCGCGGCAAGGTCGTCGAAGCGGGTTCGGTCGCAGACGTTTTCGGCGATCCGCGCGACATTCGTACCGAACGGCTGCTCGCCGCCATCCCCGGACGCCGGGCGCTGTCCGGCCGGGAACCATCCACTCTCGAAAGGGCCGCACAATGACCACGGCAACCGATACCTGGGTATCCGACTGGCAGCACTGGCACGCCGAGCGCGAGACACTCGCCACCGCGGCGCACGGTCTCGCCGCCGCCGTCGGAACATATTGGCTCAGCGACCTTCCGCTGCGAATCGACGGTGTTCCGGGCGAGTGGGTCGCCGCGGACGGCCGCGCCATCGGTGACGGCGGGGGTCGTCATCTCGAACTCGCACCCGGCGACCGGGTGCTCAGCGGAGAGCTGTTGCTGCAACCCCTGATTCGCGCGGGCGAGGTCGCGCTACGGGTATTCGACCCGCAGGCGCCCACCCGCGCGGGCCTGGCGGGAATCGATACCTTCGCCCCGGATCCTTCCTGGGTGTTCGACGGTGTCGCCGAGACCCTCACCGCGCCACTGCGACTCGACCACATCGATGGCTTCGTCAGCAGTAACCCCGGTGTTCGCCTGCGCATCGGTATCGATGGCCGAGAACTGGTGCTGTCGGGCGCGGCGACCCCGAACGGCGACATCCAGCTCACCTTCGCCGACACCACCAACGGCACCGAGACCCAGCGCTTTCGATTCCTCACCGTGCCCGCTCCCGATGGCGAGGGCCGGTTCGTCGCGGACTTCAACCGCGCCTACCTGCCGCCGTGCACGTTCTCCGACCACTACCTGTGCCCGATGCCGCCACCGGAGAACCGCCTCGATTTCCCGGTGCGCGCCGGGGAGACCTTCCTGCGCCGGGCCGGGCGATGACCCGGTACGTCATCGTCGGCGCGGGCGCGATCGGTGTCAGTCTGGCCGTGGAACTCGGCGATCGCGGACATGAGGTGCTGCTCGTCGCACGCGGTGCGACACTCGAACACCTTGTCGCACAGCGGCTGTCGTACTACACCCACTCGGGGCGCAGGGAGGTTCGCCTCCGGGCCGTCGACCTGGCCGCTGACCTGGGATTGCGGATCGGCGATATCGTCGTGCTCGCGGTGAAGACCCAGGATCTGCCAACGGTCGCCTCCGCCGTGGCCTGGCGCGATGTGACCGACGAGCACAGCTGTGTCCGAGGCAACGCCGCAGAACTGATTCCGGTGGTCACCGTGCAGAACGGCCTGGACGCCGAGCGCACCGCCGCCCGTTGGTTCGACACCGTGCTGGGCGCGGTTTTCCTCATCGCGGCCCAGCACAGTCGTACCGGTGAAGTTCGCGTGGGCGGGCATCCCCACCTCGGTGGCGCCATCGCCGGAATCGCGACCACTCGCACACCCGAATTCGCCACACATGCTCTGAAGACCTTCGCAACGGACATCAACGAAGCGAACTTCCTGATCACCCTGGTCACCGACATCCGCTCCTACAAGGCGTCGAAAATCATCCACAGCGTCCGCAACGGACTCGAGGTACTCGCCGGAGACCGCCGCACGAAAGACACCGTCGGCCTGGCTCTCGGCGCCGAAGCCCGCACGGTCCTGCTCGCCGCGGGCTACACCCCCGGAGACCTCGCCGAGCTCGTCCTCGACCCCGCCCAGAACCACTTCGACGAACAATCCGGAGTAACCCCCGGCCACCAATCCACCTGGCAGAGCTTCGCCCGAGCCGCCCCCACCAACGAAGTCGACTACCTCAACGGCGAAATAGCGCTCCTGGCCCGCCTCCACGCCACCCCCGCCCCGCTCAACACCCGCCTGCAACAACTGCTCTCGCACGCCACCCACACCGGCGGCGGCCTCGACCTACCGGGCCTGGACACCCTCACCGAACTCCTCGCACAGCACGCCCGGTCGACCGTGACCCGTGGATAGGTTGATCTGCTACGCCGCCATCGACGGGCGACCTGGCACCATCTTGCCGGGCCGGCAGACCTACGAGGACTTCCGTGGCTACTGGCCACAGCACACCGACGCCCCGGCGGGCGCCTACCTCGACGAAGTCCGGCTGGTGACCGGCTACAGCTACGACCAGCCATGGGCAACAGGAACAGTCGAGGATGCCGATCGGTCTCGAGCCGAGCGATCGGGGCGAGCCGCGCTGTACCGGCGCTGGCTGAACGAGAACGAGAACGAACTATCGGAAGACGACGCCACGTATTCCGAACTGTGCGAGCTGGAAAGACCCGTCGCAATGTGGCACAGACCGCGCAATCAGGTCCGACCTGTCGACCAGTAGACTCACCGAGATCGTGCCAGGAGCGAAAAGAATAGAGCGCCAGTGGATCTCCCCGCCTTCTACTTTCATCGGGACCGAACCTTGTGGCTCGAGGAGGCGGCGGACGGGAGCACCGGAGGTTTCGCATTAGACCGCGGGACGGGTGAATTCGTCGCGGCTTCGCGGGCGATGGTGCAGGAGGTTCGTGGCCGGGCGGCATCGTCCGAGAGTTTCCCACTCGACTTCGAGAACTTCGTTCTGGGCACGGAACGCCTTCGTGAGGAGGGACCTGTCGAGGACGGCACGATCGCTGCCCTCTATCAGGTCACCAGCGGCATCCGCGTATCTGCACGCGACGACGGTCGACAGATCAACGACGAAGAAGCAGCCCTGATCACCGGAATCCATCACCGCACCTTCATGCGCTGGGAAGAGCTCCAGAGCAAACGTCCGAAGGCCGTCTGGTACCAGCCACCCGTTGGATCGCGTGCGGGTCGCCGACGCTGGTTCCGGTGGCGCTGAACGAACCACGTGTGGACAGGTCAGCCGAAGGCACTCATCTGCCCGCGACGCGAGCCCGTCAGGTGAGATACACAGCCGTACCGGCCGTTGCGAGGCACGCCAGGGCCAGTAGTTGGAGCGTGCGGTCGCCCAGCACGATCTCCTCGGGCTCGCCGGCCTCGCCGCCATCGACGTCTACCGCGTAACGGAGGATCGCGACCGTGAAGGGGATCATCGAGATCGCGAACCACGGGTTGTCCTCGTGACCGGCCTCGAACGCCCACAGGCCGTAGAAGATCACTACCGCAGTGCCGGACAGGGTCCAGACGAAACGCAGGTAGGTGGGCGTGTAATACGTCAGCGACTTGCGGATTTTCGCGCCGGTGTCGAGTGCTATTCGTAGCTCGGCGTAGCGCTTTCCGGCTGCCATGAACAGGGAGCCGGAGGCCGCGATCAGTAGGAACCACTGTGACAGTTCGATATTCGCGGCCGCGCCGCCGGCGACGGTGCGCAGCACGAAACCCGATGACACGATGCAGATGTCGAGCACGGCCTGATGCTTGAGCCCGAAGCAGTAGGCGAGCTGGATGCAGATGTAGGTCGCCATCACCGCGGCCAGCTCCCACGTGGCCACGAACGAGATCAGCACCGACGCTCCCAGGAGCACCACCGACAGCGCGTACGCCAGATTCACCGGCACGACACCGGCGGCGATCGGACGGAAGCGTTTGGTGGGATGCGCTCGATCCGCCTCCACGTCGAGTGCGTCGTTGACCAGATAGATGCCCGACGCCGCCAAACAGAAAGCCACGAAAGCGATTCCGATATGCAGGTCGCGGGTCAGGTCGGTGAAGATGAACGTGTCGGTACCGGGAATCGTGCCCGCGGCGAGCGGTGCGGCCAGCACCAGGACGTTCTTCACCCACTGGCGCGGACGCACGGCTTTGACCAGACCCGCGGCCAGTGTCTTGGGTGGTCCGGTAAGGACGGCGTCGTCGAGTTCGGTGGTGGTCGGCTCTTCGCTCATATCAACCTGACTGTTTCCGTGCGGTGGTGCGCGAATCTCGTTCCGCGCCCGGCACTATCGCTGTCGACGCCCCCGCGATCCTGTCGATCCCCGCGGGACCCGCCCACGACATACTCCCAAACACCCCTCCGAATGTCTCCGGTCAATTTCGCGCCGACCTCTGCACGGCGCGTTGAGGGTGGCTGCGATCGGTGCTAGAACGGTGCGATGCGCCGGTTGCTGCTCACCGAGAACATCACCGCCGACGGGCGGATCGAGATCATTGACGAGTGGTTCGCCCCGACCCCCGCAGGCGGCATCGACGACTGGCTGTTCGCGACGGAGCGGTTGGGCGCGGCCTCCGACACCATCTTGCTGGGCCGGCAGACCTACGAGGACTTCCGTGGCTACTGGCCACAGCACACCGACGAGCCGGCGGGCGCCTACCTCGACGAAGTCCGGAAGTACGTCGTCTCGTCGACGATGACCGATCCGCAGTGGCGCAAGGCGACGATCCTGCCCGGTGACCCGGTCGAGGAGGTGCGCCGGCTCAAAGAATCCGACGGGGGCGACATCACCCTGTGCGGCAGCCTGACTTTGGCGCACGCGGTGCTGGCGGCCGGGCTGGTCGACGAGATCCGGCTGCTAGTCTTTCCCGCCGTTCAGGGGCGCGGGAAGGGGCTGGTCGCCGAGGGCACCTCGTTCGACCGGCTCGAGGTGCTCGAATCGCGGGCGCTGCCGTCCGGCGTGACCCTGCTCCGATACGCCGTGCACAACGGGTAGCCAGCGACCTGACCGGCCGGCTCGCAGGGCATGCCGCCGGATCGGTCCCGCGTCGGCCGAACGCATAGGCCGGGCCCAGGCTGTTATCGCGAACTGCGCACCACGAGCGCGTAGTTTCATCGGCATGCGCACGTTCGTATGGCAGGGAATCGACGAGCCGCGGATGGAAATCGTCCGAATGGAAAGCCTGGATCGAGCACGCGGCACCATGGTCGGGCTGGTGTACGAATTGCGTTGGGAGCTCGACGGTTCGGAGCTGATCGTCGATACCGGCGCAGGCCCGGTCCGGCACACCCTCGACGGCGCGGACTTCTTCGATCTGCAGCATTCGGCGTTCTTCAACTCGCTCCCGGTGCTGCGCGACGGCCTGTTGTCGACCGCCGCCACCGCACGGGACTACACGATGCGTTTCGTCACCGTCCCTCAATTGGGTTCCGAACTCACCGCGCAACGCTACGAGCCGCGCGGTAACAGCGTGGTCGCCTTCAGTTCCGGCGAGTACCACGCCGATATCGAGTTCGACCCGGACGGCTTCGTCGTGGACTACCAGGACTACATTCGGCGACTACATCCGTGAACGTCCCGATAGCGCAGCAACTCCCAACGCTCGACCACCGGAGAGGATCGGCACCATGGCTGACAAGGTCACGAGCATCGATGAGTATCTCGACGGGGTCGACGCCGCGTTCCGGCCCGAGCTCGAACGTATTCGTGCGCTCGTGACCGCGCTGGTGCCGAGCGTCGAAGAATCGATCAGCTACCGCATGCCGACCCTGAAGTACAAGAACCGCGCCCTGGTGTATTTCACCGCGTCGAAGAAGCACATGAGTTTCTATCCCTCGTCCTGGGCGATCGAGGAGTTCGCGGACCGCCTGACGGATTACCGCACCTCCGAACACGCGATTCAGTTCACGCTGGAGAAGCCACTGCCCACCGAACTGATCGAAGATCTCGTCCGGTTCCATGTGCGCGAGATCGACGCCAACCGGACCTGATCGGCCATGACGGGCGCGTCGGGACGGCGGACCCCTCCGCTGCACGGTGAGTCCCACATGCATCCGTATCGGACTCGGTCATCAGCCGTTTGCGCGTCAGCCACCGTTTTGTTCACGCGGTAGCCTTCGCCGCGGTCTGTCGACGTCACTCTTGGTCCATATTCTGTTGTGGTGCACGGCTTCTGGGAATACTTGGGCGCTGTGGGGGTGGTCCTTTTCGGCATAGGCCAGCTGGTGATCGGGTTCGGACTCCTTCGGCAGACCATCGAGCGCGCGCTGCTGTGGTCGCGGGGGCACCGAGCGCGCGGGGTCATCACCTCGGTTGCCGCGGAACGTGACTCCGAAGACCATCGTGTCTATCGGCCCACCGTGGAGTTCGCCGGGCCGGCCGGTGAACTCCGCCGGGGTGCCGTGGCTGGAACGATGGCCGCCCGCCCGCGCATCGGCGCGCGGATCGTCGTGGTCTACCGGCCGAACGACCCCGAGCACGTGGACGCCCTCGGTATCGCCCGGGGCATCGGAAGTCTCATCGCGTTCCCGATTCTGGTCGTCGTGGGTGTGGCGGCCACCATCCTGCCCATCGCGTATCTGCTCGGCTTCGACGCCGTGCTCTCGTGGAGCGAGCGGACCTTCATCGACATGCTCGACCGGCTCGAATCAGCGCTCGACGGCCCGCTGGGATGGCTCAGAGACATCCCGGCGCACTTCGGACGAAACGGGCGGTCGTGATCGAACACCCCGAGCGAGCCCGTCCGGTGTGGTGAACTGGCCCGATGACCGTGCCATACACGCTGGTGATGGACCTGGTGGGCGCCTACGCCGAAAGTGACCGTGCCCGTGTCGAACGAACCGGTTCGGCGATAAGCGCCAGCGGCCACATCGAGGCCCTGCACGAGATAATCAACGCGTTCGCCACCACGCTCCTGACCGAGAACGCCGACCTCATCGC
Organism: Nocardia sp. NPDC055321; assembly: GCF_053645575.1. NCBI lineage: Bacteria > Bacillati > Actinomycetota > Actinomycetes > Mycobacteriales > Nocardiaceae > Nocardia > Nocardia sp. NPDC055321. The sequence goes on along the minus strand of NZ_JBSHMS010000024.1, from coordinate 64,387 downwards.
CGCGCTACCGCCCGACCGCCTCCAGACCGTGATCCTCGAACGCCTGGCGGTGCTGCCGCGCGACGAACTGTACGCCGAGGCGGTCATCGACCACGTTCGCGCGCACCGCATCGACGAGGCCTTCACTCGGGCCCTGGGCATAGGCGACGGCGTCGCCGCCATCCACCTCACGGCCGCCTGGATCGCCGCCGTCGGCGCCCTGTCGATCACTCACGGTGATCTGACCGGAAAGACAACCGGCCCTGCCGATCCGGTCGACTGAAGGTCCTGAAGTGGCGGCTGTGGGTCGGTCGCCGGGTAAGTACCAGGCCCTAAAATCGTGCACTATCGTCCGCCCCGTGGCGGTTTCCGCCATATCCGGTGCGATAGTGCACGTTCGGTCCGCCTTTGGGTACACGCGGCCGGAACGGCGATCGATATTTCGTTGCGATCGGTCGCGGCAGGCGATCGAATAGTCCTGGCAGACACCAGGAAAGCGGCATGGAATACAAAGATCTAGACTCGTACGAGTACTACAGCTTCCCGATACCGATGCTCTCCATCGGCTGGTTAGGGAGTCGGCACGGCATTCCCGGAGCCACGGAACCCCCACTCTCCGACTCGGAGTCGGCGGCGCTGCACGCCGCTTCCCAGTACGTCTCGAACCTCATGCTCGGGTATCACGAGTGCGAATTCTGTCCGGAAGGAGCAGTCTTCGAGGGGAACGGCGAATACCACTACTACGCCGAGAACGACGTGGTGTACGCGGCGCCGGTAATGATCCTGCACTACGTGACCGAACACGGTTACAGGCCGCACCGGCAGTTCTTGGACTGCCTCCTTCGAAATGAGCCACCCGCGTGGGACCGGCGCGCGGAGCGGTTCGTGGCGATCGTGCAGGACACCACCGAGGACCTGGTGCTCCGCGGGCAGTCGGTGGCCGAGCTGTGGCGCTGGCCCGATCAGCGCGCGTGGGCCGCACTGCGGTTCGCGATCGCCGACGAAGAACTGGCCGGCGTCGCGTTCGTCGAGATCGTGGAATCGCTTACCCGGCTGATGCACTGCGACTTCGCCGCAGACCTGCGGATCGACGACCTGCCCCAGGTAATCCGAGAGTGGATGGCGCTCAGACCAGGAAGTTATCGCCCCTAACGCGCGTACACGCTCACGATCGAGCCGTCGAGATTGGCCGCTATGTACCCGCCGCCGTCGTACTCGTCGCTGAGGTACACCATCAGCGTCGGTTTGTCGTCGTTGAAGGTCCAGGACGGGTTGACGATCAGGTAGCGGCTGGTCGGGTTCGGCAGGCCGAGCTTCTCGTGGGCGGTCGCCAACAGGGCGGGCAGGATGTCCCAGTCGATCGTGTTCAGGGTGATGGTCGGCTCGTCGGCGATCTGGCCGCCCGCGCCCTGGCGGCTGACGGCGCCGTTCCGGTAGGAGTACTCGTCGTAGACGGTCGGGCGGTCCTTCACCGGCGCGCCGAAGTTCGCGTACTCGGGATAGAACACCGTCTCGGTGAAAACCGTTCCGCCGGTGGTCTTCTCGAAATTCTCGATCGCCTGCCGGATGCCGGCGGGGGTGAGCAGGTCGGTCTTCGCGGCGGCCGCCGTCGTGGTCCGGGCCGCGCCGCCGGTGGGGGGAACGACCGGAATCGACACCGTGCTGCGCACGTCGGTGGTCCCGGGCAGCTGGCTGGGTAGGGCCTGGCTGTCCGAATCCTCGGGCAGCAGGGTCACCGCGCCGACGATGCCCAGCGCCAGTACCGCCGCGACCGCGCCGCCCACCAGAATCCAGCGCCGCTGCCCGCCCGGGGCGGGCGCGTGCTGCACCGGCAGCTGCGGCGGGGTCGCGGTCATGGTCGGCGCGTACGGCAGCGACTGGTGCGGCGACGAATGATATTGCGGTCGTGCGTATCCCGCGGGCGGCGTCTGCACCAGTGGCTGGGAGGGCGAGGACTGCGGCCCCTGATACCCGGGCTGGGATCCGGGAAACGTCGTCGGGAACGCCGGGCTCGAGCCCGTGATCGCCTGGGAGAGCAGCCAATCCAGCTGATCGGCCGACGGCCGCTGATCGGGGTCCGGCACCAGCAGCGCCTGCAGCGCCGTCGTGAGCGCGCCCGCCTGCCGCGGCGGGGGCACCTCGCCGCGCAGCACCGCGGCCAGCGTCGCCACCGAGGTGTCGCGGCGCATCGGGTGGTAACCCTCGACCGCCACGTACAGCACCAGCCCCAGCGACCACAGGTCCGAGGCCGGATGCCCCTCCTGCCCGCCGAGTCGCTCGGGTGCGACGTAGTCGAGCGATCCCACCACGCTGCCGGTGGAGGTGAGCCCCTCCATGTCGTTGATGGCCGCGATGCCGAAATCGGTGAGTACCGGCGAACCGTCTTCGCGCAGAATCACATTGGCGGGCTTGATGTCGCGATGCAGGATGCCCACCGCGTGCGCGGCCTTGAGCGCGGCCAGGATCCCGCGCCCGATCTGCGCCGCCTGGTCCGGGCTCATACGCCCGCCGTCCAGCAGCGGCCCCGGATCCAGGTGTTCGGCCAGTGTCCGGCCGCGCACCAGCTCCATGACGATCCAGGGATGCGCGACGGTGGGGGAGTCCACGATGTGGTGGATGGCGACGACATTGGGATGCCCGATCCGGGCCAGCGCCCGCGCCTCGCGCAGCACGCGTTCGCGCTGGACCCCCGGCGTGCTCTCGCGATCGGGCTCGGCCGGGCGGACCTCCTTGAGCGCCACCTCCCGATGCAGTGCCAGATCGTAGGCGCGCCACACCGTGCCCATGCCGCCGCTACCGAGCGGTTCGAGCAATTCGAAACGCCCGTCGATCACTGTCCGCTCGGAAATCACGGCGTCAGCCTAGGGGCAGCGCTCGTTCGGCGCTAATCCTTCGTCACGGCGGGCGGTGCCGATTGCGTCACTGTCCGCACCGCGCCGGAATCACCGCGCGCCCGCCGCTCGCTCACGCTGTCCGGCGCAGTTGCGCCACGGCGCGAATTTCCCGGTCGACGGTGAACCAGAGGGTGAGCGCGTCCGATTCACGCCGGGTATGAATGTCGACCTCTTCGCCGAATCGGATCGGCCGGTTGTATTCGAGCACGAACCGGTGCGGTCCCTCGGTGAGATCGGGGGCGGCCCCGGTGAATTCGTGCACCCCGTGCCAGTACGCGGTGTTGGTGACGTGCTCGAAGTGATCGATATCGGTGCGCCGCAGCGGGAATCGGGCGCCGTCCGCGGCCGGCGCCGGCTCGGTCAGCCACTGCTCCCAGCGCAGGCGCTGTTCGTCGGTGGTCGTGCACATGAGCTCGAAGAATTGGTCGTCCACCCGCGAGGGGCTCATCGTCTCCTTGTTCATGTGGATCCAGAAGCCCTCGGTCTCGATGAGCCCGCCGTTGTCGGCGTCGATGCGCACCCGCATGGTGCACCAGCGCGGTGAGATGCCCGAGCACCAGCGCCGGGTGCGCAGCTGCGCGGGCCAGGTGACGGGTCGCACCACGTCGATGACCGTGCGGCGCACGATCCAGTGCGGATGCGATTCCAGCGCGCCGCAGTGCACCAGGTGATCGACCCCGGCCTCCTGGATGTGGCGGGCGATGCCGTCGATGCGCAGGCCCTGGTTCTCGTCCATGTCGCAGGTGCCCAGGCGGCCGGGGAAGTCGAAGATGTGACCGGTGGACGGGACGGGCGCGAGCGGGCGCAGCAGGGGATGGTCGGCGGCCACCGGTGTCAACGGCGGTGCGGTCACGGGTCGGGCGGCGAGCTGGGTCATCGGCAAACCTCCGGGGCGTCCAGACGGGCGGAGAGCGGGGAGTGCACTGAAGTACTACGGCGGCCTTCATCAAGGGGGCGCAGGCAATGCCTCGCCGAGTGATACGCAGCGTAGTGCAGCCTCGGTTCGAGGCCCGGAGCGACGCTTCCCATTCGTCCAAGGCGCGACCCGCCCGCGGTGACTAGCCTTCGATCATGGGCGATCAACTGGACCGGCTACGCGCACTGTGCACCGCGCTCCCGGAGACGAGTGAACGGCTCAGCCACGGCGAGCCGACCTGGTTCGTGCGCAAGAAGGTGTTCGTGATGTTCGCCGACCACCATCACGACGATCGCCTCGCGTTCTGGTGTCCCGCGCCGCCCGTCGCCCAGCAGGAGTTGATCGCCGCCGAGCCCGACCGCTTCTTCCGCCCGCCGTACGTCGGGCATCGCGGCTGGCTCGGTGTGTACCTGGATGTGCCCGTCGACTGGACCGAGATCACCGAGGTGGTGCACGACGCGTACCGGATGGTGGCGCCGAAAACCGTACTGGCGCAATGGGATGAGTGATCTCGCGCCCGGCGCCGCCGCGCGGGGATGCGATACCGGCCGGCGGGTGGTCGCCGAACGCGGCCGCCTACGAAGCCGCGCTCACATCGCGCGATAGTGGTCGTCCAGCACCGGCACCGGGTCCAGATCCGGGATGTGGTGACCGGCGTTGCAGTGGTCGGTCAGATCCTTGCCGTCGCGCGCCTGCACGACGCGGATCCGGCCGACACTCCCCGCGATCGACCGCGCCACCCGGTCGGCGTGGCGATAGCCGGGCGCGTCCCGGTCGGCGATGATCCAGACCCGCCGCGCCCCCGCGAGCCAGCGGCCGTGTTCGCGCCGCCACCCCTGCGCGCCACCGGCGTTGCAGGTGGCGGCCAGCCCGGCGTGCACGGCGGTCAGGGTGTCGGCCTCGCCCTCGCACACGACGATGTCGCGCCCGGCCCCCACGGCCGCGAGCACCTCGGGCAGCCGGTACGGCAACGGGTCGAATCCGCCCGGCTCCCAACCGTGTTCGCCGAAGCGCTCCTGCCAGAAGGTCTTCGCGCGACCGTGCCGATGCGGAATGTGCGCGCGAATGACCCGGCCCGCCGGGGTGCGGTCCGCCCGGCGGTAGAGATAGGTCGCGACCCGGCGCGGTCGCCCGACCCGGGGCCCGAGATCGCGCCGGTGCGCCTCGAGCGACAGCCCGCCCGCCAGCACCGCGCGATCGGCGAGCGACACCGCCGCGGCCTTGTCCGGGCGGCGGGGGAGCATCCCGGCACCGGGCCGGTCGAACAGATCCCGCACGCCCAGGCCGAGCCTGCCCAGCACCTCTTCGTCGGAGCAGCCGGCGAAGCACCGGACCACGGTGCGCCCGCGCCGCCGGTTGTACACCACCCCGAGCGAGGGGTGATGGCGCCGCCCGTCGGCCTCGTGCACCGGGCACAGGTAGGTGAACCACTCCCCGCCGCGCCTGCCCGGGCCGGAAACCCGGTGCAGGGCAGCGGTAATGGTGTCCCAGGAGTGATTGACGCTCATGACGCTGTCCTCTCTCCTTCGGAGTACCCGAATTCGAGAGTCCTTGAACCACAGGCGTGCTCGGCTTCCGGAGGTGCCGGTGCACCCCGGCCGCTACCCCTTCGGCAGGTCGAACCCGTCGAGTTTCTTCGCCAGCCGGTCGAGGTAGGTGTACGCGATGTCGTCCGAGGCGTCGGGCACCCCGTAGAGCACGTCGGTCACGCCCGCGTCGGCCCAGCGGGCGAGGCGTTCGGCGTCGGGTTTGAAGTCCAGGGCCACCACGCGCGGCGCGCCCTCGCGGCCCGCCTCCTGCCACGCCCGCAGCAGCCTGCCGGTGGAGGCGTGCACGTCGGTCTCGGTCGGGGTGGTGATCCACCCGTCGGCCGAGCGGGCGATCCACTTGAACGTGGTGTCGGTGCTGCCCGCGCCGATCAGTAGCGGCACGTGCGGCTGCACCGGCTTGGGCCAGGACCAGCTGGGCCCGAAGGACACGAAATCACCCTGGTACGCGGCCTCCTCCTGCGTCCACAGCGCCCGCATCGCCTCGACGTACTCGCGCAGCACCGTGCGCCGCTTGTTCGCGGGCACGCCGTGATCGGCGAGTTCGTCGGTGTTCCAGCCGAATCCGGCGCCGAGGGTGACCCGTCCGCCCGAGAGATGGTCGAGGGTGGCGATGGTCTTGGCCAGGGTGATCGGATCGCTCTCGGTGGGCAGCGCCACGGCGGTGGACAGCTCGATGCGCGAGGTCACCGCGGCGGCCGTGGCCAGGGCCACCCACGGGTCCAGGGTGCGCGTGTAGCGCTCGTCGGGCAGTTCGGCGGTTCCGGTGCCGGGATGGGCGGCTTCGCGCTTGACCGGGATATGGGTGTGCTCGGGGACGAAGAACGAGGAGAAACCGCGTTCCTCCGCCGCGAGCGCCGCCGTCGCGGGGGTGATGCCGCGGTCACTGGTGAACAGGACGATGCCGAAACGCATTATGCGCCAGCCTTTCTCACGATGTCACGGACGGTCTGAACCGACGGGCCCGCCACCACGCTTGCGAATATTCGCAAGCTGATTTACGAATATCTGATTCGGTCGTACGCTAGCGAGAATTCAGCGACTCGACAAGAGGAGTGCAGGTGCCCGGATCACCGCCCACGCAGCGCGTTCTCGACGTCCTCGAGCTGCTCGCCGGCTCCTCGGCTGCGCGCACCGCCTCCGACATCTCGCACGAACTCGGCCTGAGCCGCTCGACCGCGGGCGCGGTGCTCGGCGTCCTCGAGGAACGCGATTGGGTGCGGCGCTCCCCGGAGCTGACCTACCAGCTCGGAGCGGGGGCGATGGCGTTCGCCGCCAGCGCGCAGGCCCGCGGCGATCTGCCGGGTCCCGGCACGCTGGCCGCCATCGAGGCGCTCGCCGCCGAACTGGATTGCGGTGCGGCCCTGGCCATCGTCGTGCGCTCGCACATGGTGTTCGTCGCGGTGTCCACCGGCCGCGGCCGCATTCCCGCGGTGATCACCCCCGGCGCCCGCCTGCCCTATCGCGCACCGGTGGGGGCCACCATCGCCGCGTTCAACGACGAACAGAGCCAGCAGCAGTGGCTGCGCCAGGCCGCAACCCGCGCGCGCATGAACGAGTACCGCGACGTCCTCGAACAGATCCGCACGCGCGGCGTCGCGGTCTGGGGTGTGGCCGCGGAGAACGCCGGATTCCTCGACGTCCTGGCCGAGGTCGCGGGTCATCTCGACGACCACCCCGCCACCGGCGCGCTGCGCGACCGGGTGCTGACGATGCTCAGCGATCTGGGCGGGCGGCCGTACTCGGCGGCCACCGTCGACTCCGATTTCGACCTGCCGATCAGCTATCTGACCGCCCCGGTTCTCAAGGCCGACGGCCGCGCGGGCTGGGAGCTGCAGATCGGCCCGCTGCGCCCGGCGGTCTCGCGCGCCGAGCGCGAGCACTACAGCGCCAGGCTGGTCGCCACGGCCCGGCAGCTCAGTCACAACGGCCGAACCTGAATCCGGTGGCGGGCACGTGAATTCGATCCCGTCACCACCCACACGTACCGGGCGACGCCACAGCGGGCGCCGCCGATCTCGCGCACCCCGAAAGGACCTGCCATGCGCTACACCTACGCCGAGGCGATGACCAACCCGGACTACTATGTCCCGCTCGCGCAGGCGGCCGAGGCCGCCGGATTCCACAGCATCACCATCGCCGACAGCGTCGCCTACCCCGCGGAATCGGATTCGAAGTATCCGTACAACGAGGACGGCAACCGCGAGTTCCTCGAGGACAAGCCGTTCATCGAAGCCTTCGTGCTCTCGGCGGCCATCGCCGCGGCCACCACGACGCTGCGCCTGACCCCGTTCGTGATCAAGCTGCCGATCCGCCCGCCGGTGCTGGTGGCCAAGCAGGCGAGCTCGCTCGCGCGCCTGAGCAACAACCGCTTCGCCCTGGGTGTCGGCATCAGCCCGTGGCCGGAGGACTTCGACATCATGGGCGTCGATTTCGCGCGCCGCGGCAAGCGCATGGACGAGTGCATCGAGATCGTGCGCGGTCTGTCCACCGGTGAGTTCTTCGAGTACCACGGCGAGTTCTACGACATCCAGAAGATCAAGATGACCCCCGCGCCGACCGAACCGCTGCCCATCCTGCTGGGCGGGCACAGTGACCCGGCCCTGCGCCGCGCGGTCCGGCTCTGCGACGGCTGGATGCACGCCGGCGGCGACGCCGAGACCCTGGACAAGTACCTGGCGCGCATCAACGAATTGCGCAGCGAGCGTGACAATCCCGGCGAGTTCGAGATCCACGCGGTCTCGCTCGACGCCTACACCCCCGACGGGGTCAAGCGCCTCGAGGACAAGGGCATCACCGACGCGCTGGTCGGCTTCCGCAATCCTTACGTCGCCGAGCACGACACCGAGACCCTCGAGCACAAGATCAACATGATCAACTGGTACGGCGAGAACGTCATCGCCAAAGTCAAGTGAGCTCGGTGATGAGTGAAACCCGCACGCCCTGGGCGCAATTGGGCGATCGGCAGCGCGAGCTGGCCGGGGCGAGCCTGCGCGAGCTGTTCGCGCGCGACCCCCGGCGCGGCCCGGCCATGACCGCCGAGCACGACGGCGTGGTGCTGGACTACTCGAAGAATCTCGTCGACGCCCGCACCCTGGAACTGCTCGTCGCGCTCGCCGACGAGCGTGGACTGCGGGCCGGCATCGAGGCCGTGTGCTCCGGCGCCCGCGTCAACACCACCGAGGACCGGGCGGTCCTGCACACCGCCCTGCGTGCCCGGCCCGGCGAGTCGATCATCGTGGACGGCCGCGACGTGGTGCCGGACGTCCACGCGGTGCTGGACAGGATGAGCGCGTTCGCCGATCGCGTGCGCACGGGGCAGTGGCGGGGCGCGACGGGCGCGCCCATCCGCACGGTGGTGAACATCGGTATCGGCGGCTCGGATCTCGGTCCCGCCATGGCGTACCCGGCCCTGCGGGAATTCGGCCTCGACACCCTCGCGGTCCGGTTCGTCTCGAACATCGACGGCCACGACCTGGCCCGCACACTGCGCGAGCTCGAGCCCGAGAGCACCCTGTTCATCGTCTCGTCGAAGACCTTCACCACCGTCGAGACCCTCACCAACGCGCACACCGCCCGCGCGTGGCTGCTGGCGGCGATCGACGATCCCGGTGCGGTCGCCAAGCACTTCGTGGCCGTCTCCACCGCCGCGGGCGAGGTCGCGAAGTTCGGCATCGACCCGGAGAACATGTTCGAGTTCTGGGACTGGGTCGGCGGCCGGTACTCCCTGCCCTCGGCCATCGGCCTGTCGCTCATGGTGGCGATCGGCCCCGCGCACTTCCGTGATCTGCTCGCCGGGGCGCGGTCGATGGACGAGCACTTCCGGACCGCGCCGTTCGAGGCGAATCTGCCGGTGCTGCTCGGGTTGCTCGGGATGTGGTATCGAAACTTCTGGCGGGCACAGACTTACGCGGTGCTGCCCTACGATCAGCGGCTCGCGCGACTGCCCGCGTACCTGCAACAGCTCGACATGGAGAGCAACGGAAAGTCCACCGGCCGTGACGGTTCCCCGATCGAGGTGGACACCGCGCCGGTCATCTGGGGTGAGCCCGGAACCAACGGCCAGCACGCGTTCTTCCAACTGCTGCACCAGGGAACGGTTTTCGTGCCCTGCGACTTCCTCGGGGTACTCGAGCCCGCACACGAGCTGGCCGGTCACCACGACCTGCTGATGGCCAACCTGTTCGCCCAGACCGAGGCGCTGGCGTTCGGACAGCCCGCGCCGCAGCGCGATTCGGGGTCGCACCGCGAATTCCCGGGCAACCGGCCCAGCAACACCCTGCTGATACCGCGGCTCACCCCGTACACCCTGGGGCAGCTCATCGCGCTGTACGAGCACAAGGTCTTCACCCAGGGCTGGATCTGGGGCATCAACTCCTTCGATCAGTGGGGCGTGGAACTGGGAAAGACGCTGGCCGGGCGCATTCACGACGAACTGCGCTCGGAATCGGCCGGTACGCACGACAGCTCGACCGCTGCGCTGATCGAGCGCTACCGCGCGGCGCGCCGGGGATGACTCACCCGGCGCGCCGAGCGCTTATACCGCAAATCTGACGCATGAAAACTGTTGGCACACAGGAAATGTGATTATCCACAATTGAGCCGCATCTCGGGCGTGTCGGCGAATTCTGAGGCAAGAATGATCACATGGCTGCGACCGGGGGTTGGACAGACGCGTGTGATCGGCCGGATGCCGACGGGATCGGTACACCCGTTCCGGGAGTGGACAATCAGCGCTACCCGCTCGGGGAACCGGGCAGCGAACGCTGGCGCGCGGCCGTGGGGGGCGGCGGCGCCGGGGGGGCCGCCCCCCGCGGGTAGGGGGGGGGGGGGGGGGAGCCGCCCCCCCAGGTAGAGGACCCCCCCCCCGCGGGGGGGGGGGGGGGCCCCCCCCCCCCCCCCCCCCCCCCGCCC
>NZ_JBSHMS010000024.1:0-54127 GCF_053645575.1 Nocardia sp. NPDC055321 | reverse complement strand
GGGGGTTGTGGGGGGGGGGGGCCGGGGGGTTGGCTCGCTGGTGGGCGGTCTGTTCATACGTCGCCCGCTGCGCGGGGGCGGGGGCGGGCGGGGGGGGCGGGGGGGGGGCGGCCCCCCCCCCGCGCCGATCTCGCGGCCGACGGCTGTACCGTGCTGCGCGGGTTCATCCGCCCCGATCTGATCGAGACCCTGCGCGAGGAGGGCGTCGCGCTCGCCCCGCACGCCTACTACGCGGTCGAGCGCGTCAACGCGTACAACATCCCGCTCGATACCGAGCTGCCCGCCGAACATCCCGGGCGTATGGTGCTCGAACGCGGGAACGCCTTCGTGGCCCGCGATCTCATTCCCGCCGAGGCGGTGGTGCACCGGCTCTACACCCATCCGCGGTTCCAGCAATTCATCGCGGACTGCTTCGGCCTGGAGACCTTGCACGAGTACACCGATCCGCTGGCCGGGCTCTGCCTGAACGTCGTCGCGCCCGGAATGTCGCATCCCTGGCATTTCGACACCAACGAGTTCACCGTCAGCATGCTCACCCAGGAACCCGAATCCGGCGGCATCTTCGAATACTGCCCGAACATTCGCTCGCGCACGGCGGAGAACTTCGGCGACGTGCACGCCGTACTGCGCGACGAGGGCGATCATCTGGTGCGCAAGCTCGAGCTACGCCCCGGCGACCTGCAGCTGTTCCAGGGCCGGTTCTCCCTGCACCGCGTCGCGCCGGTTGCCGGTGCGGTGCAACGGCATTCGGTCATCTTCGCGTACAGCGACATTCCGGGCGTGATCGGCACCGCCGAGCGCTCGCGCCAGCTGTTCGGCCGGGTCACCCCCGAACATCTCGCCGCCGCGGCCGTGCGCGGCGATGGCCTGCTCGACTGACACCGCTCCACAGCTCCACCGCTCGACCGATAGATCGCTCGACTGAGAAGAGGACCAGCACGTGCCAGCCTCGTCCCGCAGCACCGTCCTGCACAGCACCGGGAAAGCCTCCTTCGACGACATCTACGACCGCCCCGATCCGCGCGCGTACCTCGCCCGTATGTCCGAATTGGACTATCGGATACCGGAACTGGCCAAGCCGCATTTCCAGCGGTTGCTCCGCGACCATCGCGCCGCCACCGGCATCACCGCCCCGACCGTGCTGGACATCGGCTGCTCCTACGGCGTGAACGCCGCGCTGCTGCGCCTGGACACCGACATGACCGATCTGTTCGCCGGCTACCGCGAGACCGCGGCCCTGGACTCGGTCGAGCTCATCGCCCGCGATCGGGCCCGCCTCCTGGAGCACGATCAACTACCCGGAGTACGCTTCATCGGTATGGATTCCTCCAGTCCCGCACTGGATTACGCGCGCGGCGCCGGTTTCCTGCATGCCACCGTGCACGCCGATCTCGAGTCCGCCGACCCGACCGAGCCGCAGCGCCGGACCCTGGCCACCGCGGATCTGGTCATCTCCACCGGATGCGTCGGATACGTCACCGATCGGACCCTGCTGCGCGTGGCCCGCGCGCACGGTGAGAAGCTGCCCTGGATGGCGCACTTCGTGCTGCGCATGTTCTCGTTCGACCCGATCGCCGCTCGCCTGGCCACCCTCGGATATCAGACCGAACTGGCGCCCGGAGCCTTCCGGCAGCGTCGCTTCGCCTCCGAGGAGGAACAGGCGCAGGTACTGAACAGTTTGGCCGCCAAGGATATCGACACCGACGACCTGGAATCGGACGGCTGGCTCTACGCCCAGCTGTACCTGTCCCGGCCGTCAACCGACCCAGCCACCGATCACCCCTGACCATCCGACCACGAGGACAAGCATTGAGCGAACGGACCTTCGCCCACGACGATCAGCTGCCGCGGGTGCCGCTGCCCACGCTCGAGGAGAGCTGCACCCGGTTCCTGCACTGGAGCGCGCCGCTGCTGACCGGCGACGAGTACGCCGCCACCGCGGCGGCCGTCGAGGATCTGCTGCGCCCGGACAGCCCGGCCCGCACGCTGCACGCCGATCTGGAGCGATTCGACGCCGAACCCGGCGTCGGCAGCTGGCTCGACGAGTTCTGGCCCTCCCGGTACCTGGGCCGCCGCGACCGCATCGCGCTCAACGCGAACTTCTTCTTCCTGTTCCACGATGACACCGCGCTGGCGGCCTCCACCTCGGCCGATCAGGCCGAGCGGGCCTCCGCGCTCATCACCGCGGCGGTGGACTACAAGCTGCGCCTGGACGCCGAGGAGATCCCGCCGGTCACCCAGCGCGGGCAGCGACTCAATATGGCGCAGAACAAGTTCCTGTTCTCCGAGACCCGAATTCCCGGGGAACCCCAGGACACCGTGCGCGTGCCGTACACCGACGACTGGCCGGGTCATTCGCAGGCCCGGCACATCGTGGTCTTCTACCGCGGCAACATGTTCCGGATGGACGCGCTCGGCCCCGCCGGCGTGCCCCACACTCCGGAGGACCTGACCGCGGGCCTGCAGGCGGTGATGAAGGCCGGTGCGCGCCGGGCGGCTGTCAACGCCTCCGCCGGGCATCTGACCACCCTGGCCCGCGTCGAGTGGGCGCCGGTGCGCGCGGAGCTGCTGTCCGCCAACGCCGCCGCCTTCGAGACCATCGAAACGGCGCTGTTCTGCGTGTGCCTGGAGGACTTCGCGCCGCGCGACACCCTGCACGCGTGCGATCAGCTCCTGCACGGCGACAGTGGCAATCGCTGGTTCGACAAGGCGGTGTCCTTCGTCGTGTTCGCCGACGGGCAGACGGGTATCAACGTCGAGCACTGCGGGCTCGACGGCACCACGATCCTGTCCTTCGTCGACACGCTGCTGCAGGATCCGGTGGGAACCCATGCCGAGCGCTCGGGCGCCCAGGCTCAGGGCCTGCCCGCGATCGAGCCGATCGAGTTCGAGCTCGAAGCCCAGCACCGGGCCGTGATCGCGTCCGCCGCAGCCGCTTTCGCGCAGTTCGCGGCCGACACCGCCACCTCCACGGTGTCCTTCGATTTCGGCACCTCGTACGTCAAGACCCTGGGCATCTCCCCGGACGCGTTCGCGCAGCTGAGCTACCAGCTCGCGCACCGGCGCAGCAAGGGCCTGACCGGGGCCACCTACGAGTCGATCGCCACCCGCCAGTACCGCGACGGCCGCACCGAGGCCATGCGGGTGGTGACCACCGAGATCCTGGATTTCGTTGCCGCCATGCAGGATCCGGCGGCCGATGCCGAGACCAAACTGGCCGCGGCGCGGGCGGCGGCGGCCGCGCACGTGCAGCGGGCCCAGGAGTGCCAGCGCGGTGAAGCCCCCGAACAGCACCTCTGGGAGCTGCAACTGCGCCAGCGCCGGAGCGGAGAGCGGCTGGGCGCGACCGAACCGATGGCCTTCTTCGACAGTCCCGGCTGGCGCATCAGCCGCGACGACTACCTGAGCACGAGCTCGGCGCCCTCGGTCAACATCCAGTACTTCGGTTTCGGCTCCACCAGCCCGACCTGCATCGGCATCGCCTACGTGCTGCTGCCCGATCACTGGAATCTGTACCTCGCGACCCCGAAGTCGGTGGCCCACGAGATGCACGAGTTCGCCGCGCAATTGCGCATCGCGGCAGACGAATTGGCGGCGTTGCTGACGCCCTGACCCGGAAGCGGTTGTGACGGGCCACAAGGGGTGTTCGCCGCCCGGTGCTTGTTACGACACATCGACTACCACCCCGGCTCGCCGGTCGCATGCGGCGGGTGAGCCGGGGCGGTGGCGCACGGCAGTTCGGGATGCCGAGCGCTACGCTGATTCGGCCCGCCGGTGATGTCGGCGGGCCGAATCGCGTCGCTGTCCTTCGAACCGCCGCACCTGTGCAGCGCGTGGCCTGAGCGGCAGCGGGGGACTCGGCGAGCCCGCCACGCGCCGGGGATTCGTGACAGCGGCGCTGCGGGTGCGGGCGACGGCAGCCGGGACAGCCGCCCGGGATCAGCGAGCGGGCTGGGTCGCGTCGCGGCGCTCACGCAGCCGGTCCGCCCGCGTCCGGTCCGAAACCCAGGTCAGTGCACCGGGTTTGCGGGACTCGGTCACCAACTCCTTCACCGTCTGCTTGCAGACCAGCTCCTTCAGCGTGGCTCCGGGCCGTCCGCCCAGATACATCCGCTTCGGGCGGTCGTCCCGGTCGGCGACCTGGAAGATGCCCGCGCGCCGGCCGAGGCTGAGGCAGAGTCCGGCGAACCCGAGGCTGATGGGTTCGGGGTGTTCGCCCGCTATCCGGGCCAGGACGGTGTCGGCGGCGTGCGCGCCCAGCGGCCGCGCGGCCTGGCAACTCATGCGGTAGGGCAGGTTCGACGGGGCGGCCGAGTCGCCCGCCGCCACGATGTGCCGGTCGTCGACGCTGGTCAGCGTCTCGTCGGTGAGCAGGCGGCCCAGCGCGTCGGTGGTCAGGCCGCTGCGGGCGGCCAGATCCGGTGCGCCGAATCCCACGGTCCAGATGGTCACCGCGCTCGGCAGTTCCGCGCCGTCGGCCAGGCGCACCGCGTCGCGGGTCACCGCGGTGACGCGGGCGGCGGGTCCCTCGAGCACGGTCACGCCGAGTTTCGCCAGGCGCTTGACCGCCGAGCGTCGGGCCTTGGGATGCAGGTAGGTTCCGAAGGCGGCGCCGCAGATCATGGTCACCGCGCGGCCCGCCTCGGCCAGTTCGGTGGCGATCTCGAGGCCGGTCGAACCCGCCCCGACGACCGTGACCGGTGCGTCGTCGGGGGTGGCGCCCAGCACCGGGCGCAGGCGCTCGGCCTCCTCGAAAGTGGCTATCGGATAGGCGAATTCGGCCGCGCCGAGCACTCCCGGGTCGGCGCTCCCGCTGCCGACGGCGTAGATCAGGTAGTCGTAGCCGATGTCGCCACCGCTCGCCAGCTCGAGCTGCTGGACGTCGGGGTCTATGCGCGTGACCGTGTCCACCAGCAGTCGCACCGTCGGGGCCAGCAGGTCCCCGTAGTCCATGACCGCGTCGTCGGACCCGGTGACCAACTGGTGCAGGCGAATTCGCTCGACGAACTCGGGGCGGGGGTTGATCAGGGTGACCGTGACGCCGTCGCGCTGGGTCAGGCGATTGGCGGCCAGCACGCCCGCGTAGCCGCCGCCGATCACGATGACATCGGTGTTCATGGTGTTCTCTTTCGTTCGGTGAGAGGTCGGCTCCGGACCGTGACCGGAGCCGGGTGAATGCGTTCGAGCGCGCGGGGTTCGGCTAGCCGTTCGCGTGCCCGGTCGCGACGCGCTCGCCGGCGTTCTCGAGCAGGGTCCGCACGAACCGCAGGTGCGCGGGCAGCGCCCGATCCCACACCGCGCGTCCGGCCGGTTCGTCGAAGCGGATGAAGGTGGCCAGCAGCACGCCGCGCTCGTCGCGCCGGAACAGCAGCTGACCCTCGAACCCGAAGTCCGAGGCCACCTGCAGCAGTACGAAATCGGGTTCGGCGTGTGCGATCGGCCAGCCCTGCACGGTGCGGGTCGCGCCGATCGGATGCCGGCGCAGCGCGATCTTCTGCCAGGCTTGTTCGAGGTCGGCCCGCATCTCCGCCGAGGCGCCCTCGAGGATGATGCGCGCCCACTGTTCGGCCGGGAACGCGGCGGCGTTCGCGGTACTCAGCAGGGTCGCGTCGATGTGCCCGATATCGGTCAGGGTGCTGAACTCGAGGTCCTCCGGGCCCAGCTCGATCTCCCGGACGTTCGCCCGCTCGATCAGGTCGTTTTGTTCGTTCGCGTCGTGTCGCGTCATGTCTTTCCCCGTGGATGGTCGCAGGTCGGCGGCGAATCTCCGCTCGCACCAATAGATACAGAACAGTACTGTATCTATCGAGGATGATGTAATCAAGAGCCCCTGCGACTGATTGGTTGACTGCCGATGGCCCCTCCGGTGCGAACTCCCCGGCAAGCCTGGATCGACGCCGCCCTGGGCATTCTGGCCACCTCCGGCCCGGACGCCGTCCGGGTGGAAACCCTTGCGGCGGAACTGGGAGTGACCCGCGGCGGCTTCTATCGCCAGTTCGCGGGCCGCCAGGAACTGCTCGACGCCGTGCTCGACGCCTGGGAACATCGCGCGATCGACGACGTCCTGCGCCGCCTGGCCGAAGACGACGGCGACGCCAGGTCCAAGGTCCGCAAGGCCGGCCGCTGGACCCTGTCCCGCGATCTGATGCCCATCGACCTAGCGGTGCGCGAGTGGGCCCGCCGCGATCCCGCCGTGGCCGCCCGCCTCGAACGCGTGGACACCAGCCGCATGACCTACCTCCGTGACCTGATCGGGACCCTGCACGCCGACCCCCGAGAGGTGGAGGCCCGCAGCCTCCTGGCCTTCTCCCTGATGATCGCCGACTACCTGATAACCCTCACCCCCGAGACCGGTACACGGGCCGAAATCGCGGCCGCCGCAACGGATCTGATTCTGGGATAGCGCGCCGCACCCGGTCCGAACGCGCGGGCGGCCTCCGGGGTGAGGTTGCTCGCGGCCGGGCCTGCGACGCTGTCGGGTTCCGCGCGCAGCGTGGCGGCGACGGCCCGGGCGTCGCGGGGGCGGAACCTGTCGCCGGCGGTGAGAGGCCGCCGCGCCGAGGGCCGGGGGCGTTCGTCACCCCGAGGTGAGTGAGAGAATCGAGCGCACTGCGGTACCGGGTCGACGAGGGGAACGACATGGCCGAGATCAGCGGCGGCGCACGACCGGCATGGGTCGACGACGACCTGTTTCCGTTCGAGAGCCGGTTCATGGACATCGACGGGCACACAGTGCACTACGTCGACGAGGGGGCGGGTCCGGTCCTGCTGTTCCTGCACGGCAACCCGACCTGGTCGTTCCTGTGGCGTGAGGTCATCGCCGCGATGCGGGGCGACTTCCGGTGCGTCGCACTGGATTACCCGGGATTCGGGTTGTCGGCGGCGAAGGGCGGCTACCGTTTCCTGCCCGAGGAGCACGCGGAGGTGGTCACCGGATTCGTCGACGCGCTCGGGCTCCGGGATGTCACCCTCGTGGGCCAGGACTGGGGTGGGCTGATCGGGCTGGCCGTCGCCCAGCGGCGTGCTGGGGTCTTCACCCGCTTCGTCCTCGCCAACACCTGGGCCTGGCCCGTCAACGGCATCCTGCACTTCGAGGCGTTCTCGCGGATTCTCGGCGGCGCGCCCGGCCGCCACCTGGTCCGCAGGTTCAACCTCCTGGTGAACACCTTCATCCCCACCGGCCACCGCAGGCGCACACCCACCCCCGCCGAGATGGCCCACTACCGCAACGCCCTGGACACTCCCGCCCGCCGCGAGGCCTCGGCCATGTTCCCCAACCGGGTGCTGGCGAGCCGGGAGTTCTTCGCCGAGGTGGAGTCCGGCCTCCCCGCGATCTCCGATGTTCCGACCCTGATCGTCTGGGGCGCGGCCGATATCGCCTTCCGGCCGGTCGAACGCGAGCGCCTCGAGGCCACCTTCGCCGACCACACGACCGTCATCGTCGAGGGCGCGGGCACCTACGTGGAGTCCGATGCCCCCGAGGAGTTCATCGCGGCCCTGCGCTCGTGGCTCACGCTGAATCCGGCGACCGAGGGATCGGTGACCGAAGGACCGGTGGCGAAATTCGATAGGTAGTTCGCGCTCGATCTGGCTGACGGTTGGGTTTCCTGTCGCGTGTGGCGCCTGACGTAGGGTGAAAGTCCGCTTCCGATTGTCCAGGTGTGGTGCGCAGGGGGTGGCGGGCGTGGCGCACCACCGGAAGTTCGAACGGTGGTTACCGAGCGATGAGCACGACGCAAGCCCGGATCGACGGTGGCGACAACATCTTGATCGCGCCCGACGGGGTGGGGTGCGGGGACTTTTTCGGCGTCGTCCGTACGCCGGAGGAGCTCGCGGCCGGGGCGGTGGACGTCGAGGGGAAATCTGTTTACCTGTGCGGGGATCCGGCCGAGATCGACGCGGCCGTAGTGCGTTCGGCCGCTCGGGCGTTCGTCGTCCGGGAGTTGACAGGCGGCGAACACGGCGACGGGTGGACCCGGATCGATGTAGGCAGGGTTCCCGTCCGTGTGCACGGCGCGGGTGTGTACTACCGCCGCTTCTTCGACCCCGCCGACGACCATTTCGGCCGGATCGGCGCCGAGCACGTCTTCCAGTCGCTGACCGAGTCGACCAAGCCGGGGGCCGCCCACCGGAGCGGCATCTACCTGACGCCGGTGCGTCGTGAGGGCGCGGATCTGCATTTCCGGCTGCTGCGGTGTTCGACGAATCTCTCCGGGCCCACCGAGGGGTTCGGGCCGACCGACGCGGACATCGTGGCGGCGCTGAATCGTGAGGCCGCCACCATCTTCCGGGACGGCGCGCCCCTGAATCACGTGCTCGCCCAGATCTATCACAACACCCGCGCCACCCCCGAGCGCAAGCAAGCCAAAGCCAAGATCTCGGCGCACGCGGACAAGACCAAGGACATGCCCGGTAACGGGATCATGGCGTTCTGCACGTTCTACGACGGGCTCGACCGGCTGGAGCCACTGGCCGGGGATCCCTTCGATCGCGGCGTGCGCAACGTCAGCGGGCTGACCAAACTGCGCTTCCGCCTCAAGGATTCGGCTGCCGAGCACGCCGGCCCTGACCTGCCCGCGCAGTTCGAGCTGACCCTGTATCCAGGCTCCGTCTTCTTCATGCCGCTGTCGACAAACCGCCTGTACACCCACGAGATCCGGCCGTCGAGCCTGGACGCGGAGTCGCTGCCGACTCGGCTGGGGTACGTGGTGCGCTGCTCGAGCACCGAAGCCGTGCACAGGGATGGGCGGACATTCCTCAAACTGGCCGGCGGCCTCACGGAACTGGAGCAGCCGACGCCGGAGGGCATGGACGAGCTGCGCAGGCTGTACTCCGAGGAGAACAAGACCTCCGCGCACATCGACTACGGCGACCGGTTCGGCTTCAGCATGAATTCGGGGGACTACGTTGCTCCGCGCGTCTGAGGTCGCGCCCGGGATCGCCTCGTACACCGTGCCGTTCGAGCAGGAGTGGTACGCGGAGCTGTCGGCCTCGGTCCGGTGGGAAGAGCTCGGCACCGGCAGGCGCGGGGCCACGCTCACGAAATCCGATGCGGCGGGCGGTGTTCCGCTCGTGCGCACCACGACCCGGTACGAGAACCCCGCCCAGCCCTTCGGTCCGGTGCATGATCGTCTCGCGGAACGGATCAGGGCGGGGGCGGGTCTGCCCGCGACGTTCGACAACGCACTGATCGAGACCTACACGAACGCCTACGCGACCATGGGCAGTCACTCGGATCAGGCACTCGACCTTGCAGACGGCTCGCACATCGCGGTCTTCTCCTGCTACCGCCGCCCCGAACCGGCGGCCCCCAGGAAACTGATCGTCGAACCCAAAGGCTCGGCCGAGAGGTACGAGATCCCGCTGTCGCACAACGGTTTCGTGGTTTTCTCAGTCGAAACGAACCGCCTGCTCAAACACAAGATCGTGCTGGATACCCCCGCCCGCCCCGCGGAGAACGACTGGCTCGGCGTGACGTTCCGAACCTCGAAGACCCACCTCCGCTTCGAAAACGGCCACCCGCACCTCCCACACGGCGAACGCCTGACCCTCGCCGACGAGGATCAACGCCGGGAGTTCTATCAACTCCGCCGCCGCGAGAACAACGAACCCGGCTTCCGCTACCCACCCCTGACCTACACCGTCAGCTCGAGCGACCTGATCCCGCCCGGCTGACCGGTCGGCGCTTGCTATCGGAGCGAGGCGCTGGCCGCGTAGGGCTCGGAAAGTGCTGATGCCGAAGAGAACTCGGCGTTGCCGCCACGCCATCGCATGGTGCTCCGCGGGAGCCGGTTCTTCGGTGCGAACGCCCGGGTCCGTACCCGCCGTGGAACGTGGCACAGGACCGCCCGCCGCTCATCGCGGAGATCGCCACTTGCTCCTGACGTAACGTCAGGTCCTAACGTCCTCGATGCCCGCGCGAGGTGCGCAGGGGGAGGTGGTTCGCCGCATGGACGAGACGGGAATCGGGCGGGTGTGGAAGATCGGTGAACTCGCGGCGGAAGCCGGCCTGACGGTTCGCACACTGCACCATTACGACCGCATCGGGTTGGTGTGCCCGGCCGCGCGCACCGGAACCGGCCATCGCCGCTACACCGAGGCCGATGTCCGGCGCCTGTACCGGGTGCTGGCGCTGCGCCAGCTCGGGCTCGGTTTGGACCGGATCGCGGAGACGCTCGCCGGGACCGTGCCCATGGCACGGGTACTGGCGGCGCATCGCGACGGCCTGGCCGCGCGATTGACCGCGATGAGCGAGCTGCACGCGCTGGTCAGCGCTCTCGCCGACACCGCCGAGCAGCGTCCCGGCCTGAGCACGGACCACTTCCTGGGATTGATCAGGAGGACCGCCATGATCGACGACAACCACTTCACCCGCGAGAACGCACGGGCGTTCGCGACCCTCTACTTCGCTCAGCTCACCGCACGGCAAGGCGCACTGCGGTTCTGGTACGCCGCGGACGCGCGGCTCACCCTCGGCGACGTCGCGCGCGTCGGCCCGTCGGCGATCGTCGACGAACTCGTCCGGATCCCGGCTGCGGGGTACACGGTCGACGCCGTCGAGCTCGAGCCCGATACCGAAACCCGCACGTTGTTCCGGGTGACGGGAACGCTGCTGCCGGACCGTGCCGTACGGGCGCGGCCTTTCGAGGCAGAGTTCACGGTGAACAGGTCCACGGCGGACGCGGCCTACCTGATCGCCGATCAGACGCTCCGGGAGTTCGACAGTGTTGCAAGCTAACTCGCTCGAGCGAGCAGGAATGCGGGATGCCTGAAGGTTCCCGCATCGCTGTTGGCGACGCCGCCTACCCGCCGTACAGCCGGATGAAGTCCTGCGCCGGGTCGATGCTGGGAACGGTGAAGCTCGACGACGTGCCCGCCACCTGCGTCTCTTCCACGAACGGCGTGGGCTCGGGCGGGAGGTGGCGCCAGTGGGCGCGCGGGTCCTCGACCGGCTCCGGGCTGGTGTTCGATGGCATGACGGCCCCCTTCTCGATCCGTCACCCCATGGTACGCGGGATGGATCGGGGTCGGCGGGATGTGTTGGGGCGCAGGGTGAACGGCAGGTGGGCATCGATCGCCGCCCGTCGGCGGGCGGACATGTCGCTCAGAACGGCTCGAGGGCCAGGCGGCCCACGACGATGAACACGGCGAGAGCCAGATAGACCGAATTCACCGCGACCAGCGCGGGTTGACCGTAGCGGGCGTGGGTGCGCATCGCGCCGACCATGAGCAGGATCCACGCGCCGGCCGTGATCGCCACCGTCACCGGGGCGATATCCAGGACGGCGGGCAGGATCAGCCCGACCGCCGCCAGCAGCTCGGTCACGCCGAGGGATTTGATGGCGCCGGGGGAGTAGTCGGCGGTCCACTCGCCACCGTGCGCCGCGGCCAGCTTCGGCTTGGGCAGAAAGGTTTTGGTCATTCCGCCGGCCAGCGCGACGGCGGCGAGCAGGCCGGTGGCGATCCAGAGCGTGAGGTTCACTGCGGTCTCCGATTGTGCTGAGTGGCGTGGGTTGGACGCATTCAGCTTCGATCCGGGCCATCGGGCGAACAAGGTACGGTTCGTGCACCGATCAATAACTCTGGAGTTATCAGTGGAGCTGCGCGACATCGAGATCTTCCTGACCCTCGCCGAGGAACTGCACTTCGGCCGGACCGCCGAGCGCCTGCACGTGTCCCAGGCCCGGGTCAGCCAGGCGGTGCGCAAACAGGAACGGCGCCTGGGTGTCGAGCTGTTCGAGCGCACCAGCCGCACCGTGCGCCTGACCTCGGTCGGCCGCCGCCTGCGCGAGGACCTCCAGCAGGTGCAGGACCTGCTGCACGCGGCCCTGGAACGGGCGGAGGCAACGGGCGCCGGGGGCGGAAAGTCGGTGCGGCTCGGGGTGTTCGGGCACGCCGGACACGAACTGCGGCCACTGCTCGACGCGTACGCCGCCCGCTACCCGGGTGCGGAGGTGAGCTTCGCCGAGGTCAACGGCGGGGATTCGTTCACCTCGCTGCGCACCGGCGACAACGACGCGAACGTGCTGTGGCTCCCGGTCGCCGAACCCGATCTGACGGTCGGCCCGACCGTGCTCACCGGGGGACGCGTCCTGGCCGTGTCTGCCGACCATCTACTGGCCGCACGCGGCGTCGCCGATCTCGAGGACCTGGCCGACTATCGGGTCGCCGATCTGGGACCCGACGCCCCCGAATACTGGGTCGCGGCCATGGTGCCCACGCACACCCCGCGGGGCCGCCGTATCGCGCGCGGCCCGATCGCCCGCACGTTCCACGAACTGCTGTCCCTCGTCGCGACCGGTGAGTGCGTGCACCCGCTCGGTGAGATCGCCGCTCGCTACAACAGCCCGCCGGGGATTGTCTTCCTGCCGATGCCGGACGCCCCGCTGCTGCACTGGGCGCTGGTCTGGCGCACGGCCGCGGAGAACTCCGCCCTGCGCGCGCTGGCCGCGCTCGCCACCGATAGGGGACCGATTCGGTTGTGAGAATTCCCGATCGGCGTGCGCCGCGGGCGATTTCCGCCACCGAGCGGTGAGACATCGCTCCCATTGCGCCCGGTGCGCATTCCGTGCCCTTGCCGCCGGCGTGTATTCGCTGTTGGCGTCCTGACCGCCGGGATGGCGTTAATCGAGGTATTCGCTCGGCCCGGAACAACGGCACCGCACGATTCTCGTTGCGCGATAAGTCATTTTATGGCTTTCGCGGCCCGTGCATACCGTCGATTCCATGGAATGGAGCTTTCGATCGGCGGCAGAACTCGGGACAGCGTTGCGGTCGGGTGCGGTGACCTCGGTGGCACTGACGGAGGAGGCGATCGCCCGTATCGAGCGCGACGACGAGGCGATCAACGCGATGTGCGTCCGCGATTTCGACCGGGCACGGACCGCTGCCCGGAACGCGGACCGGGCGCGCGCCCGCGGCGAGAACGGCCCGCTGCTCGGAATTCCGGTGACGGTCAAGGAGTCCTACGACATGGCCGGACTGCCGACGACCTGGGGTATGCCGCAGTACGCGAATTACGTTCCTGCGCAGGACTCGCTGCAGGTGTCACGTTTGAAATCCGCCGGTGCGGTGCTTCTCGGGAAGACCAACGTTCCGGTGACCCTGCGAGATATCCAGACCTACAACGACATCTACGGCGTCACCACGAATCCGTGGGATCGCGACCGCACCGCGGGCGGCTCGTCGGGCGGTTCGGCTGCGGCCCTGGCGGCCGGCTTCGGCGCCCTCTCGATAGGCACGGACATCGCCGGATCACTGCGCACACCCGCGCATTTCTGCGGCGTCTACGCACATAAACCGACCCTCTGCCTCGTACCGACCCGGGGCATGATCGCGCCGCCCGCCCCACCCCTGCCGATCGATCTCGACCTCGCCGTGGCCGGTCCGATGGCCCGCACCTCGAGCGACCTCACGCTGCTGCTGGATGTCATGGCCGGACCCGACCCGCTGACCCACGGCGTCGGCTACGACCTCGCCCTGCCGCCCGCGCGTCACGAGCGACTGTCGGACTTCCGGGTGCTGATCGTCGAGGACCATCCGGTCATTCCCACCGGATCGGCGGTGCGCGCGGGCCTGCGTCGCGTCGCCCGGGCGCTGTCGGACGGGGGCGCCCGCGTCGAACACCACAGCTCCCTGCTCCCGGATCTCGCCGACGCCGCGACGATCTACATGCTGCTGATGATGTCGACCGCCGCCGCGAGCCTGCCCGCCGAAGTCTACGAGCAGCTGCGCGCCCGCGCCGCCGCACTGCGTCCGGACGACAGCGGCCTGGACGCGACGCGCCTGCGAGGCACGGTGCTCAGTCACCGCGAGCGGGTCGAAGCGAACCACCACCGCGAGCTTCACCGGCAGCAGTGGCGTCACCTGTTCACCGAGTTCGACGTGGTGGTCTGTCCCATCACCCCGACCCCCGCTTTCCCGCACGACCACGCCGGCGGACTCGACGACCGCCGGATCGACATCGACGGCACCCCACACGCCTACTTCGACCAGCTCGTGTGGGCCGGTGCGGCCACGATGCCCGGCCTGCCCGCCACCGCGATCCCGACCGGCCCGTCACCCGAGGGCCTCCCGGTAGGTGTGCAGCTCATCGGGCCGATGCTCGAGGACCGCACCCCGCTCCGGCTGGCCGAGCTCCTCGAAGCGTGTCTCGGCGGGTTCCGGCGCCCCGAATAGGACTGCGCCGCAACCGGATACGTAATGGCTCAGTGCGAGCGCCGAACCAGCCCGTCGAGACCGGAGATCCAGCGTGCGGTATCGGAGAGGATGAAGCCGTACTCGCCGTCGGCGGTCGACACCACCATGTGCGTGGTCCCACCGTGCACCGCGCCGTTGAACGCCTTGGACTCCCGGACGCCGGTGACGGCGGCGACCGGGATCTCGATCAGTTTCGAGGTGGCGGTGCGGAAGACCAGGCGTCGGCCGGTCAGCCCGATTCGCCCGCTGTTCTTGACCTTGGGGGCGCCGGGCACGGTCGAGCCCCGATAGCTGCCGCGCTCCATCGGCAGAATGACCGTCTCGGCGGCCATGCTCGCCGCCAGTTCCTGATCCAGCCGTGCGTTCTTCCCTCGGAAGTGGACCACGACGGGCACGATCCAGAGCAACTGGACCAGGATGACAACCAGGACGATGCCGATCACCACGAGGGCGACGCTCACGGCGCTCTCCGTTCCTCGACGACGGCACCGGCGCACACCGCTGCCCGCGAGAATCGTATGCCCGATCGTTGCCGAAGGGGAGGTCAACGCCGCCGATCGCCCGGTTTTTCGGCGCCCAGCCGTGTGGCGACCGCGCGCGCCGTCCGCTTGGCCGAGCCCGGGTTCTGCCCGGTTACCAGAGTGCCGTCCACCACCGTGTAGGGAACGAACGGCAGCATGGCCTTCTCATACAGTGCGCCACGCTTTTTCACCTCGGCCTCGGCGTTGTAGGGCACGAGCTTGTCCACGCGGGCCAGCACCTCCTCCTGCCACGCGAAGCCGGTGAGTTTGCGTCCGGCGACGAGATGGGTGCCGTCGGACAGCACGGTGTTCAGGAGTCCGCAGTACCCGTGGCAGACCGAGGCGACGATGCCGCCGTGCTCGAAGATCTCGCGGGTGATCCGCTGCAGCCCGGCGCTGTCGGGGAAGTCGTACATGACCGCGTGCCCGCCGGTGAAGAAGATGGCGTCGTAGTCCGCCGAGGCGATGTCCTCGGGCGCGGCGGTGTTCTCCAGCAACGCCATTCGGGCCGGATCGCCGTGCCAGGACTTCGCTGACCTGTCGTAGTTGGGGAACTTCAGCGACCGTGGTTCCAGCGGAACGTGACCGCCGGCCGGGCTGACGAGGGTCTGCTCGAATCCGTTCGCGGCGAACACCTCCCACGCGTGCGAGAGCTCGGACAGCCAGAGCCCGGTCGGATGCGAAGGGTCGTCATAGTGCCCGACGTTGGTGACGACATTCAGAACACGCGCGACCATGGTTCCTCCGGTGCTGTCGTAGGGACTGTGAACTCGAAAGTCATTGCGGTACCGCGTGTACGGACGTGGGGATCGGCATGTGCAGGGCGTTCTGCCCGGCCGTCATGACGTCGAGTCGAATGGTTCGCGACGGTCGCAGGGAACGGATGTCGTCGGATATCCGGCCGGTACCGAGCCGCAGCTCGACACCCCGCGGGAGCTGTGCGGTGCCGGAGGCCAGGACGTTGGTCTGGCTCAGCGTCGAATGCCAGGCGCCGTCGATGGTCGTGTAGGAGGTCAGGCTCGAAATCCGTTCACCCGAACCGGTCGTGACCTGGCGCGGGGTGCGCGCGGACAGGCTCACGTCGGTGTCGCCGTCCGCGTTCGCGACCCGGGCCACCACGCGCGCGTCGTCTATGTCGACGTCGATGCCGGTGACCCACTTCGGGAACCCGTACCCGTCGTGACCGCGCACCTGGGCGATGTCGCTGCTGACGGGCAGCGACAGCACGTACGTGTGCAGGTGATCGTTCGCCAGGCCCGTGATCAGGTCGAACAGGCCCGGGCCGCCGTGCCGCGCGGGCCGCACGCCGATGCCGACCGCGGCCTCGGTGTAGAAGTCGATGTCGCACACCTCGTACCGGAAGAACATGACCGATACGACCCCGATCCCGGACGCGAGCTGCAGCGGGGACAGTTCCCGGGGCAGGCGCGCGCGGATCGCCCGCAGCGGCGCGAGCATCGTCAGGCGCGCGGTGGAGATCCGGTAGTAGAAGTTCGGCGTCCAGGTGGGCCCGATCGGTGAGTCGACCCGGGTTTTCGGCAGGCGCCGGAAGAAGTCGACGCCGGGAACTCGCGGATCCGTCGCGACGGCGTCGAGATCGGTGTTCATCCGAAAGCGGTCGTAGAGACCGCCTTTCGGGACCGCGATCGAGTGGCGGCCCAGTTCTACGACGACCTGCTGTGGTGCGGGTGCCATACCAACCCCTAATGTAGACAGCGCTTACATCGGATGAGGCTAGAAGCTGATGTGAGCACTGTCAACATGCCGGTTATGTGTGCGCGGACAGGATCGCCGCGAAGGAGGCGCGAATCTGCGCGGCGCGCGCGTCGGGGGAGTCCGCGGCCAGCTTGCCGTCCAGGTGCAGGCAAGCCAGCCCGTGTGCGAGACCCCAGCCTGCTGCGGCCAGCGCCTCCCGATCGCCGTCGGGGAAGACCTGTCCCATGCCGAAGCGCAGCAGCTCGTGGATCTCCTCCGCGGCTCGGGCGCGGTCCTCGTCCGACCTGTCGCAGGGGTTGCCGAACATCAGGCGGAACAGCGCGGGCCTGCGCAGAGCGAACTCGACGTAGGCGACCGCGAAGTCACCGAGATCCGCCGGGGCCGTGGGCAACTCGCGTCCGGTGAGCAGATCCTCCCGTAGGTCGCGCAGGCCCTGGGCGGCCAATGCGGACTCGAGCGCGTCCCGGTCCGCGAAGTGGCGATAGGGCGCGGTTGGGGAGACGCCCGCCTCGCGTGCGACCGCGCGCAGGGAGAACGGCTCACCGGCTTCGAGCATGCGCATCGCGGCGGTCAGGAGCGAGGCGCGCAGGTCGCCGTGATGGTAACCACCCTTCGCTGAAGTTGACACTGCTTACATTCCTTTCTAGCCTCATGTTAGCAATGTAAACATACCGTACGCAGGAGCCACCGATGTCAGTGACACCCCCTACCCCGGGCGAGCTCGACGAGGCCGTCCGCACCTCGCCGGTCTTCGACCCGTTCACCCTCCCGAACGGGGCCGTCATACCCAACCGCCTCGCCAAAGCCGCCATGGAGGAGAACATGGCCGCGCCCGGGCAACTGCCCGGCGAGGCGCTGTTCCAGCTGTACCGCCGCTGGAGTCTGGGCGGTGCCGGGTTGATCATCACCGGCAACGTGATGGTGCACGCCGAGGCGCTCACCGGTCCGGGCGGTGTCGTCCTGGACGAGCGGTCGCCGCTGGAACCGTTCCGGCAGTGGGCGATCGCAGCCAAGAGCGGCGGTGCGCGGGTGTGGATGCAGATCAACCATCCGGGCCGTCAGGTTCGCGCGGACATGCCCGGCGTGGCCTGGGCGCCGTCGGCGATCCGGGTCGACATCGGCCGCAACAGCGGGCGTTTCGCCGCGCCGGTGGCGATGAGCGCGCAGCAGATCGAACAGACCGTCGGCCGATTCGCCGAGACGGCGCGCCGGGCCGAGGCCGCGGGGTTCGACGGCGTGGAAATCCATGCCGCCCACGGCTATCTGCTCTCGCAGTTCCTCTCGCCGCTGTCGAATCGGCGCACGGACGAGTGGGGCGGGACGCTGGAGAATCGGGCCAGGCTGCTGCTCGACATCGTGCGCGCGGTGCGGGCCGTCGTCGCGCCCGGCTTCGCCGTCGCGGTGAAACTGAACTCCGCCGATTTCCAGCGCGGCGGATTCGACGCCGACGACGCCGCCGCGGTGATCGCGCTGCTTGCCCCGCTGGGCGTGGATGTGGTCGAACTGTCCGGCGGCAGTTACGAAGCCCCCGCCATGACCGGGCAGGCCGGTGACGAGCGGACCCGCGCGCGCGAGGCGTACTTCCTCGGGCTCGCCGAAGACCTCGCGGTCTCGAGTCCGCTGCCGCTGATGCTGACCGGCGGGGTGGTGCGGCTGCCGGTGGCCGAGGAAATCCGTTCCGGCGGAATCGATCTCGTCGGTATGGGTAGTGCGCTGGCGCTGGACCCCGAGCTGCCGAATCGGTGGCGGCACGACCCCGCGGCCGCGGTCGTGATCGCACCGGTGCGGATGCGGGACAAGGCCGTCGCGTCCGCGGCGAGCATGGCCCGGGTGCGGCAGCAGCTGCGCAGGCTCGGTGCGGGGCGCGACCCGCGCCCGGGTATCCATCCCGGCTGGGCGCTGATCAAGGAGACCCTGCTCCAGCGGCGCGCGCTGCGCGGCTATCGGCGCTGGTTGCGCGGGCGGGCCGCGTAGGGCGAAAACCGCACGGGACGAAGTCTTTCGCCTGGAACAGCGCTCCGGCTGGCAAGATCGAAAACGCTGACTCGGCTCGTTCGAAGCAGCTTCGAGGACACGATCGAAGGAGATGTCATGACGGAAGCGTTCGTGCTCGGTGGTGTCCGGACCCCGTTCGCTCGATACGGTGGTTCGCTGTCGCATATTCGGACCGACGACCTGCTGGGTATGACCATGAAGGGCGCGTGCGAGCGCGTCGGTGTCCCGCTGGATCAGATCGAGGACATCGTCGCGGGCTGTGTGAATCCCGCCCACGAGGGCATGGGTGACATCGCCCGGTGGGCGGCCCTGGCGGCCGGTTTCCCGGACACCGCCGCCGGCGCGACGATCAACCGGTTCTGCGCGTCGTCGCTGAGCGCGACGATCAATGTCGCGCACGCGATCAAGGCCGGAGACCTGGGCGTCGGGATCGCCTGTGGCGTCGAGTCGATGTCGCGCTCGGGCTACGCGTACATGAAGGGCGACGCCGCGTTCGCGCCCCGGGGTCCGCAGATCCTGCTCGACACGATGTGGGCGGGCGCGGGCGGTCCGGCGAATCCGGCGCTGCTGGGGCGCAACGCCTACATCGGCATGATCGAGACCGCGCAGAAGGTGGCCGACCGCTACGGGCTGACGCGCGAGGAGATCGACGCGTTCGCCCTGCGTACCCAGCGAAACGCGCTGGCGGCCAGGAACTCCGGGCGGCTGGCGAAGGAGATCATGCCGGTCGAGATCCCGGGCACGCGCAAGACACCCGCCCGGTTGTTCGAGCACGACGAGTTCATCCGCGAGGACACCACGGCCGAACGCCTGGCCGCCCTGCCCCCGCAGCCGGGCACGACACAGATGACCGCGGGCAACTCGACGCCGCTGACCGACGGCGCCAGCGCGCTGGTGCTGGCCTCGGGGGAGCGGGCCGCCGAGCTCGGGGTGGAGCCGCTGGCCCGGGTCGTGTCGTCCGCGGTGTACGGGATCGACCCGCAGTACATGGGGCTGGCGCCGGCGTGGGCGCTGCCGCTGGCGCTCGAGCGGGCCGGTCTCGCGCCCGAGCAGATCGACGTGTGGGAGGTGCACGAGGCGTTCAGTGCGCAGGCGCTCGGCGTGCTGCGCGAATTGCCCAATCAGCTGGGCGGTTTCACGATTCCCGACGAGAAGCTGACGCCCAACGGCGGGTCGGTGGCGATCGGCCATCCCTTCGGCGCGACCGGTGGCCGGTACGTGCTGACCCTGGCGACCGAGCTGCGCGAGCGCAACGCGCGGTACGGGGCGATCGGGGTGTGTGTCGGGTCCGGGCAGGGCGTGGCGCTCGTGCTGGAGAACCCGGCCGCCGCCTGAGGTTCTGGGTTGTCTTTCGGCAGCCCGATGCGCTCGGCCGTGCGCCGGGGAGACAGCCTCGGAGTGACATGATGTGGCGCCGGGGCGGTTCGTACTCGCCCCGGCGCTACCCCGCGTACTCGGCTTCTTCCCGCTCCCTCGCGGTGGCGACGGCGATGGCGCGATCGAACGTCCCCGCGAGCGTGGCACGCCGCGCGGTCTTGAATTCCTCGTCCGGCCCGAGCTCGTCGATGTACCCGTCCCACACTCGCAGGTACCGCTCCCGCCACTCACCCAGCGTGGCCGCCGCCGGGAATGTCGTTCCCACCCTTGCCGGTTCGGCCAGCTGCACCAGAATCTCGAGCCAGGCCGGGACCATGTCCCCGCCCCACTCGTCCGGCTCGAGAGGCGTGTCGTCCTCCGGGTCCTGGAATTGCTCACTGATGTTCCCGATGAGCAGGTCGGTGATTTCCCCGAGCCCGTCCGCGGCGGTGTCGCTGTCGAAGTTCCCCGGACCCCAGACTCCCATGCCAACCTCTTCGCTCGACCCGCGTGTTTTCGCGGGGAGCGTATCAAGGTGGGGTGGGGTGGGTTGTTCGCCGATGGGCGGGTTACCGCTTCGAGGCGCTCCGCTTCGTGCCGGTGGGTTCGGTCGACCGATGGGTGCCGGCGGCTCGTCTGAACTCTGTGCTGGTCGATGGCGAGTGTCAGCGCGTTGTTCGTCCAAAGTGGTTCGGGGCGGACATATTCGAGCGTTGTCGGAGCTTGTCGATAGGCTTCGCCGACCATCGAGTGGAGCGGGCAACGGCCGTGCACGCCGGTAGCTCCGGGGCGGTGGTATTCGGGCCGACAGGGTGGGGCATTGATGATCGAAACAGCGTCGTCGCGGAAGCGTGGCGGGCACAAGTTGTTGCGATGGCGGCGTGGGCTGTTCGGTGCGGGAGCCGGACTTGCGGTCGTGGGGGTTGGAGTCGGCCTACTTCCTTTCCCTGACCTTTCGCCGTGCTGGTCGGCTCCCACGGGAAGCGCATTCGAGAGATCGCTGCTGATTGTCGGAGCCTTGGTGGGCTCGGCCCTGGTGCTGTCCGTGATCGCGACCGAGGCGGATGTGTCGCGCCCGGATCGAGCCGGTTCACTCGTCGGCCGGGTGCGGGGCGGGTTGGGATCGGCGGGAGTCGTGTGGCTGCTGTTCGGTGTACTCGTGTTGCAGCACACGGGAATTGCGACGTTCACTCACCACCTCGACGTGAACCGGATTCCGCCGATGACCGAGGGGTTTGCGGTTCTGACGTTGTGGGGTGCCACAGGCGCTCTCGGGGCCGGCGCCCTTCTTCATATCGCCGCGGTGTTGCGAACCCGCCCGCGCGTGGATTCGGCGCCCGCAGTGCAGGAGAATCGCGCCCGGAGTGTGATCGTCGGTGCGGTCGTGGGAATTGTGGTCACCGCCGCGCTGTGCGCGTACGCGTGGAGCGTTCCGACGTTCTGCGTCGTCGACTGACACCTCGTCGACTGCATCGGGACCTCTATCTCAGGCCATCAGCACCCGAGCCGCGCGATACCCGGGATCACCCAGGAGCGAATCGAATAGCGGCCGAAAGCCCTGCTCACTCCACTGTCGAGGCGTGAGCGGCAACGACCCGCCATCCCCGCGAGACGTCGTGTGCCCACGTGCGGGTGTAGCGCATCCGCGCCGCGAACGGCGCCCCCTGGACACTCCCTTCCAGTACACCGAGGAACCACGTGACCCCGGTGGTGCCCTCGACGAGCACGGTCAGCTTTTCTTCCTCGACCTTGGTCAGCACCTGAGCTCGCGTGCGGTGCACCTCGAGGTCGTCGGCTTTGGTGAAAGTGTCCGCGCCGAAGGTGAAGATCAGCCGATCGTCGAGCAACTCGTCCAGCGCCTGGACGTCCCCGCCCAACTGCGCCGCCTGCAGTCGCCGCTCGGCTTCCCGTAGCTCGGTCTCCATGGTGTCGACCCTGTCAGCTCGGCACCGGTGCGGCATCCCGTTTCGCTGTTGGCGCAATGCTTGCCAGGCATTCTGTTTCACGACGCCCGGTTGGTGTCGCGCCGGCTCGCCTGAGCCCTGAGCACGTCGATCTCGCGCCCCGGCGCCCCGGGATCGACGCCGTGCTCGATCAGCCATCGCACACCGCGCAGACTTCGCGCCGACCACCACGCCCGGATCACATCGAGATCCACGGGGGTGCCGTAGCCCGACAGGACATCCTCTAGGTGTTCCGGGTGACCGAGCGTCAGGGTGGCGATGTCGTATGCCGGATCACCCTGTGCCGCCTCGGACCAGTCGATAACCCCGGTGATTTCGTCTCCATCGACGAACACGTGCTCGAGCTGCAGATCCCCGTGGATGAACACCGGCGTGAACGACCGGATCGCGGCCTGCGCGATCTCGCGGTTGGCTGTGATTGTCTCGGCGGGAAGGACATCGTTCCGGACCAGCCACGCGCACTCGGTATCGAGTTCGGCTGCGAGGTGGTTCGGCGTGCGCGTGGGTCGTGGTGGCAGCGGTGCGTTGTGCAGTGTCCGAAGCGCCTCGCCCGCCGCAGCCCACGCGGCTGGTGCTGCGGACGACGGCTCGCCGAGCCGGCCCAGCGCGGATCCGCGTAAGGCCGAGAGTGCGAGCACGGAGGGCTTGCGCCACAGGATATTCGGTGTCGGGATCGGCGCGGCCACCATTGCCGTGACCTCGGCGTCCAGTCGTGCCTGGTCACCGTCGATCTTGAGAAACACATCACCTACCCGCACAGTCACGCGCTGTTGATGGGCGACAACGATTTTCACCTCTTCCACACCGGCCATTGTTCCGGGATGCTCGCCGAGTGGGGTATCCGGTGTTGACTGCCGTCATGGATGCGTTGGCACACCCTGCAGGCGGCGATCTGCACGATCTGCTCGGCCGCCCAACGCGCTCGGCACCGGGGTCATCGCCGCTGCGGTGCCGGCGGGAGAAGTTCTCGCGTGAGGTCAGGGGTTCGGCGGGGGCGGGTTGGTCGTCATGTTGGCGACGCCTTGGCCGATAGCCGCGCCGACGAGGGCCCCTGTGACCGCACCGCCGCCCGCTCCCAGCGCGCCCGCCAGCACGCACCCGCCCACGGCCCCGCCGATCGGTAGCGCGAGGAGCCCCGCACCCGTCTCCGGCGCCTCGGGCACGACCGTGAGGACCACGAACGGGGCCAGGGCCGCGGCCATCACCCCGCCCACGATCGCGCCGATCCCGGCGCCGATGAAGCATCCGGCCGCCGCGCCGGTGATGCCGCCCGCCACCGCTCCGATCGCGGCGCCCTCCCAGACCTGGGGCGGCGTCACGGGCTGTGCGGGGGTCGGGGGTGGAACCGCGGGGTCGTATTCCGCACGGTCGGTGTCGAGAACCGGTGTGAGAGTTACCTTGTCGGCGTCGACGACGAGGTCGACGGGGAACCGGAAATCGTCCAGCCGGAAGTACCTCGGGATCGTGCGGACGAGTGCGCCGCTCGCGTCGGCGATGACCACGCTGTCCGGATTGACCTGGATGGTGCCGTCCTGGACGGTGATGACGCCCCTGCCGTCGGCGACCTGGGCGTCGACCCGGACTTCGGCGGGATCGTCTGCGCCGGCGGGAACCGCCGCCAGGCCCGCCGCGGCGGCCACGGCGAGTACTGCCACTCTCCGGCTGCTGTTCATGTCGCTCCTGTCCCTGAGCCGATGGCTGAAGGGTGGCGAATTTCGGGCATCGGCACGGTCATGACGCGGGTGTCCGCGTGTTCTAGAGGAACTCGAGTCCGATCACGGTGGTGGTTGGTTAGCCACCGAGTGATAGTAATTCCTTGGCAAACATCGGGACGTCACGAATTGGTGACATGGCCGGAGGGCTTGTTCCGAATGGGTGGATGTCCTCAGCGTGGTGGCGTGTTCGGGGTGTCCGAGGGCGGTGGACTCGACGGTGTCGTCGGGGTCAGGGGGATGCTGATGGGTACCTGTTTGATCCGATAGATGGGTTCGTCGGTGGGTGTGATCCACGTGGTGTTCACTATGACCGTGGCGATCCAGATGAGCACGTACAGCGCTCCGGATGCCACAAGTAGTCGGCCGATCACGTTCCAGCGCAATCGGTATCGGCTGCGCCCTCCCTCCGGGGCGTCTTCGGCCACGTCGTACCTCCCTCGCCGCGCCTTCTCCGGCTGTATCGCGTTGCGGCGCTAACCATTACCGCTCGGCCGGAATTGGCAGTGGAGAGATCGATCGCGGGGAAGAATGGCTCGAGGGGCCCGCGTAGCTACGCGGACCCCTCCGGACCTCGGCCCGACTCGAACGGGCAACTGCCCTCTCCGAAACAGCGGACGCGCTCATCCGGCGGCCAACGCGCCTCAGGCGAGGTCGATGGGTACGCTAGCGCCCGATTCCCGCTGCGGGCAAAGCCATTTCGACGTGGTCGATGAGCAGTCACGCGATGTTGGTGTTGTGCAGCGCGCTGATCCACCACGCGCCAGCGCGCCGCACCGCGACCACCGTCCCGTGGTTGGCGAATACACGGTCGGGCGTGGAGGTCTCCTGTTTGAAATGCACCACCGCCGTGTCCTGGTCGAGCGTCGCCATGCTCAGCACCCGGACCCGCGTGGTCCAACTCGCGACGACGTTGGCCAGCCGCGCGGTGTGATAAGCGAACAGCTCGTCCCACCCGCGAATGAGTGTGCCGTCGGGAACGATGACCACCGCGTCCCGCGCGAACGGCCGGTCGAGGACGGCGGCCCGCTTGCTGTTGAATCCGTCCTCCAAGTCCGCGATCAGCGAGTGCAGTTGCGCTCGGTCGTCGTCGCTGATGGAGGGGGTGAATACTTCGGGACGCTCGGTTGTGGTCATGCCGGGAACACTATGTGTGGCTGGTCGGGGGTGGCCTCTGTCGAATGACCGGGGTTGTAGACACCCGGGATGTCGAGGCATCGTGCTCGTCAGGCCAGCAGCCAGGCGACCAGCGTGCCCAGGGCTCCGAGGACTCCGAACGCCGTGATGATGTACATGGCGGTCATGTCTTCGACGCCGGATTTTGTTCCCCAGCCGAGCTCCTCGGCGATCCGGCAGATCTCGCTCCGTCCGTCAGTGATGGAGAAAGACTCTCTTTCTACGATTCCGATCTTGCCGTCAGGTCGCCGACCGAACACGATCCGGCCGGAGGTGCGGTAGAGCCGCCCACCGTGGTAGCTGATCTCACCGCCGTCGTGTTCCTGCCATTCGTCGAGAATCGATACGGTGTAGTCGTGTGTATTCAGGCGGACATGGTGGACCAGCTCTCGGATTCGCTTGCCGCCACCCGGGTTGGCGTCGTTGACGAGCACATCGAAACCCGAAGGGGTCCAGACCATCTGATACATGCTGGCCGGTAACGCGGCGCGAATGCGCATGCACAGGTCGCCGGCCGGATTCGGGCCGAGTGGAATCGGGTTCACGACATTCTCTCTTCGTGAGTGGTGGACTCGGTCCAGTGCGTGCGAGCCCGCGTGGAGCGCGATCTTCGTGTCACTACACACAGACCGTACGACGCACCCCTGACATCCGGGGCGGCCCTATTCACGCGCGATACACCGCCTCCGCGGCACGCTCAGAAGAACGAGACGGTCAGTGAGTGGAACCGGCCGTTGTCGGTCTGCAGTATCGCTGCCTACGCCAGATGAACTGTGCGGCAACGGTGTGCCGTGGCGGGACGAACAGGCACTGTCGTGACCGACTGGGATGAATTCACCGCGGGCCTCACCGAGGACCTGCAACTCTGCCTGCGAAAGCGTTGACGATCATCGACACCGCAATCGCAGACGGCGCATACCAGGTTCCGGATTGGAACGCCAGAGACACCGTGAGAGGTCGCTCGGGGTGGGACCGAACCGCGCTTATCCACCCGAGCCTCCCGCACATTTGTTGACCGAACCAGGTCCTCCGCGATGAAGGTTCTCTCTGACGGCTGCTGCTGGCGAGTGCCGGCGACCGTTATCAGTTCACCCCGAGATCCCGGTAGATCTGGGGCAGTTCGTTTTCCGGGTCGTCCTGGAACGCTTGGTATCGAAGGTCCGCTGGGCCGGCTACAGCAAGTACTTCACGGAGTATCCAAACGACGCGTTCGGATAAGGCACGCGTGTCACTGCTGGAATCCTGCCAATATCCGCTGCCACCATCGACAGGGTGGCAACCAGACTCGATGAGGCCGCCGGCCAGCCCGGTCGACTCCTCGCTGGTGAGGCCGTACTGCGAGGCGCCGTATTCGTATGTGCTTGTACCCGACCTCCGTTCGACCCATTGCGAAACGCACGCCGCGTCGGTGCGCAGGTCGGCCATCAAGTGGATCAGCCCCCCGACCGGCAGTGCCGCTAACACGCAGTCGAGCCGGTCGATGAAGTTGTCCCAACTCTGGCACTGCTCCCGGGTCAGCACCTCACTCGCCACACGTTGTCGATGATCGACGACACCGAGTTCAGCTCCGATATAACTGGTTTGCAGCGTGGTGCATTCGAGACGAAGCTCGCCAGGATCCGCTACCCCCAGCGCATCCCGGAATGTATCGACAATCCACGGCACAGCGTCTTCGCGCACACCAAACGCGTTGTCCCACACCGGCGGACCGACCCAAACCTGGTCCCCATCGGCGACCGGCGGCGCAGGTTGCGGCCCACCCGTCTGATCCGTCGATACCCAACCGAGCTGAGCCATAGCCCGTTTCAGCGACTCGACCGCAGCGGCCGAGTAGATACCGGAAGAGGCATGTATGACAGCGCGACTGAGCCGATAGTGCTGGAAATAGCGGTAGAACTGGAGGAAGCCCACCGCCTGGCCACCCGAGCGAACCACGAGGACCATCGGCGCGCGCATCGGTAGTGTGGTTAGCACCCATTCGAGCCGTTCCCCGAAATCCTCCCAACCGCTGCATGTCTCGGGTGCACCACGGTCGGTAGGACGGGCTGGAACAACGACAGATCGGCATAGTCCCCACTGGTCGGGCCCGCCGTCACCCCAAGCGCTGTACCGCAGCCCGGACGGGTCGATACCCAGACCGTCCCGCATCACCCGCAGCACCGATTCCGAAACTTGCTGCCGATAGTCAAGGTTCGCACCTTGCCGCCAACCCGTTCTCCACGTCCGCCCGCTCATCTCCGACCCGATCACCGCCATCAGGCGCGGCTTTTCCGCAGCATCGGAGGGCAAGTCGACAAAGACCTCGACGGAATTTCCATTGACCGTGAAGACCACCCGCCCACCGGTGCGGACATCACGCAACAGCACGACGTCATCTTGGCGGGAGAACTGCACCCCCTCATCGTCGTAGTCCGGAGCCAGGAACTCTGGAATCTCTGCTCCCAACCCGGACCAAAAACTGTTCTCTTCCACGCCACCCCGATCTTCAATTGCCGACTGCCGGAACGATACCCACATCCCCCGACAGCCCAATCTCGACCTGATTCAGGTGACGCGCGCCCTAAGCTGGATCCTCGCCTCCGAAGACGTCACGGAACAAGGTCGGCGAGTCTTTGGTGCCCAGTAGGTCGCGCAAGCCACTCAAGCAGCAGCCCCGTTTGTGCTATCGGAGAAGCCGCCAGGACCTCGGCATACATCAACCACTCACTAGCCATCCAGAGGGAGAAATACGTGGCCGCCGGGACCGGATGGTCCCAGCGGACGACGGTCATGCACTCAACTCGGCAGTATGGTGCGTTCGGTCGACGCCAGATCAGCTCGGCCAGTTGCACGGCCGAGGATCCTGCCGCGCGTAGCCCCGGCACGGCCGCGTCAAGAGACAAGCGAGGGCGGCATGCTGCTGTGGACCTCGGCTTTGTCGAGGTTTCAGTGAGATGCGAGTCTCTCGAGCGGGCGATCGACTGCCTGAGGGCTAGAGTCGGATTCATGAAAGACCGGCCCGTGGTCGTCGCGGCCCTGATCGGGAGCTTTGTCGGCGTAGTGCTGTCGAGCCCGTTCTCCATGTACTTCGGCTTCGGTGTCCCGGTGCTCGCGACCGTCCTTGCCGGGGTCGGAATCCTTCTGGCAGGAGCCATCCTGTTCGGCGGCTTCTGCGCTGCCCTGGTGGGGGCAGTCAGGGCCGATCGACGTAACGGCGGATTCCGGTGCCGGGGGATGACCCTCCGAGGATGATCGGTACGTGAGATGAGCTTGTCAGCCGATGCCGAGCTTCCGGACGGCGACCGCACGCGCGAGGAGCTGCTGCAGGAGGTTCTCGACTACCTCCGCAGCAAGATGTTCGTGGACGGAATGCCTTTGGAGTGGACGGAGATCGACGGGTCCTACACCGTGGTTGGTCGATCGATGACGACACTCGAGATCGGGGTTGACACGGCCGATGGCCCGTTCACGGGCTGGCTGGACGAGGATCCCGACTTTCCGCCGGCGCTGCAACTCCTGCGCGCGAGCATGTCCGCGCCTGGCGCAGGCACCTGGTTCCGCCTGGACTTCCACATCCTGTCCACTGGCGAATTCACCACCCAGTTCGACTATGGCAGGCCAGATGCATGGTGCTACAGCGAATTCGGCGTCGAAGAGGATCTGGAGATGTATCCACGCGATCGAGTGCCGCAGTGGATGCTGGATGATCTGGAAGCGGTTCGGCTTCTTCGCGAACAGGACTCGCTTGCTCCGGGCAGCAGGTTGAGGACGCTGTGGGGATCACTGACGAAGCTCTTCTGAACGCGCTCCAGTCAACGGAAGCCCCTTGCCGCAATTGTTTTCGAGCTCTACGCTTGCCAGCGGTCGCGAAGTAGCTTAGTTGGTAGAGCACCATTCGCTCAGACGGGAGGGCGCGGGTTCGATTCCCGTCTTCGCGACCAAATCATCGAGCAGGCATCGAGTCTTGTCATCGGCAGATGCGTACCCTCGGCCGGGCCCGGATCAGGGCCAGAGGACGCTGTCCTCTCGAACGAGGAGCGGCTGGGAGTCCAGGTCCTCGTACCAGCGGAGGCGGCCGATCTCGACGGAACCATCCGCGGCGGCCCAGCCGGAATCAACCTGGCGAGACAGCCAGATCAACAGACCTTCCAGTGCCTCGAAGTCGTCGGGATGAACCTCTTGCCGGGCTTCCAGACGCCAGCCGGTCGCGGTCCTCTCGAGGCTCGAGCCCAGCGCGCCGTCGATCTTCCACGCATCGCCGCTCTGGTCGAGAAACGGTTGCGGTTCTGTGCAGTCCAGCTCCCCGTCCTCGTCCTCCACAACGGAGACACAGCCTCGTGAGAGCCGAACCTCGTCTTCGGGCGCCGGCCCTTGGCCGATCTGCCAGCGCAACTCTGCGACATCCAATGTCGACAGGTCGGCGTGCAGGTCCAGGGAGAGCGCGAGCTCATAGATATCGGCCACCCGCACAACGTAGTACGGGTCAACGACAGGTTCTTCGGTCCGCATCGGGTGCGCGATCAACGGCAGAAGCGAGTGCGGTCTGGCGAAATCAGGTGGGCCGCACTTCCAGCTAGTCCGGTGCGCTTGCGACTGGCTTCCCGCCCATGTCTCTGTTCAGGGTGCCCCGATCAAGCTGCCATGCCTGCCAATTCGAGCGCGTAGGTATCCGTCGCGTCGATCTCGGTCGCCGCCTGCCGAGCGGCTTCGTCTTCCCCGCGCTCCCGGAGCAGCCGCACCAGGAGATAAAGCGCCGATTTGCTTCCGTGCAAGGCGCGCTGCCGAAGATCGGCGTCGCTGCCCTGCTCGTACAGAAACCGGTTCAACCTCCGTGCCGCATGAGGGTCGGACTCGCCGCGGGCGGCCAGTTCGTCGAGATGGCCCGCGTGCACGAGCAGGTCCAGGTGCCACAGGTGTGCACCGTGCCGGTCGGGGTCGGCGCTGAAGCACTCGGCAACGCCGCTGACCGCGGAGATCGCCGCATCCCAGTCGCCGCAGGCCTCCGCTGCACTGACTGTCTCCCACCAGGTCTTCACGGTGTCAGTATGGTGGGCGCGGCCGGAAACACCTTGCCGCAGAAGCTGATCTCTGCCGCCTGGTCGACTTGACCGGTCGTGCCGCAGGGTAGGAACTGTAGGTCGCCTACCCGGCGTTCGACGTGCAGATCGCGTCCAGGACGAACAGCGGCTTCACCGTGTAGAACAGCGGCGGCTGGTTCAGGCCCGGGCCGGCCAGCTTCCGTGCGTTCTCCTCCGCCTCTGCGATGGTGGCTCCGGTGCCCGAAGTATACGAGGGGTGAACCGCGACGATGCTCCACGAATCCCGTTCGAGCACAACGCCGCAATTGTTGTGGATTCGGACCTGGACGTTGCATCGGGCTCCGCTGGCGAGGCCGCAGGAGTCTATGGCGGCTTGATCGGCTTCGTGCTGGGTCGGGTAGTCGATGGACGTGCCGACGGTGAAGCCTCCGGCTGCGATGGCGCCGTAGAGGTCCTGAGCTGCCTGCGCGGGGGCAGCGCTCAGGAGCGGGGCGGCCGCTGCGGCGACGGTGGTGACGGTGATTTTCTTCAGCAGTGACATGGTTCTTCGCCTCACCGAGCGTTCGAGGTGCAGACGGTCTGCTTGATGAACGGGGCCGTTGTCACCGTGCTGCCCCAGGCGGCCTGCACCGCGACGGCGACTGCCGGCAACGGCCACGGTGTCTGTGCCAGGGCCATTTGTTCGGCGTCGGCGGCCGTCGCACCGGTGCCCCACCACACGGTGGATGTCATGGGCACCAGGCCCCACCAGCCGCGGATCGGAAGCTCGGCCGCGGAACCACAGCTGTTCTTGAGCTCCAGTTTGATGACGCAGTACTTGCCGCAGGCATCCATCGCGGCCTGATTCGCGGCCGCCTGCGTCGGATAGTCGATAGCAGGGAAGATTTGAATGTAATCGGTTGCTATGGCGCCGTACTGATTTCCGGCCGCGTGTGCGGTCCCGGCTTCGGCGCACAGCAGTGTCGCACCGGACGCGATAACGACGGCCAGCCCGGACCTGCTCAACAATGACATGTATCAAACCCCCGAGAATCCGCAACGATACCCGGGCATCATTGCGACGATCTTCCCGGTTGTCCAGTCCAATCACGGTAGAGCGAAGTGTATCTGGATGCCTCGGCGACCAATCGGCAACGCTGACAAGGACACTCGTTCGCCGATGAGAGGTGCACGTCGGTCGGTCGCAGGGCGGAAGTCGTCGTGCGCGACCTCAGGCTTCGGCGCGGAGTTTGGCGGCTCGCTCGCTCGGGTCGTAGCCGGGCCCCACGCCCTCGATCAGCAGCAGGTCGCCGTCGATATGGTCGGTGCGCAGGTGGGCGATCTCGCGGTAGGCGGGTGAGTGATACCAGGCCCGGGCGTGGGCCAGATCCGGGAACTCGAGGAGCACCATGCTGCCCGGCCAGTGTCCCTCCACCACTTCGGTGGGCGGGCCGTGAATGACGAAGCGACCCTGGAACGGATCCAGGGTGGCCTGGATCTTTTCCAGGTACTCCAGGATCTGCGGATGCGGACGGCGGGCGCGCAGATGCGCGAAACCATAGGCGGACAAGGGAACTCCTTCGGGGCAAGGACGACGCACCGGGCGGACGGGATCGGGCGACCCCTCGACGGTAGGACGCGATGCTGGGGCATCCAATTACCTCGCCGGTAATGCCCGGGTCCCGGAGCCGGCCGGATCCACGAGCTGCTGGAGGGTTGCCGACCGGTGTCGTGTTCTTACAATCGCCTGCGGCGTCGGCGTTGCAGACTGGGCTGAAACGACGGTTGTTGCGGGAAGGAAATCACATGTCAATTGCCACGCTGAAGATGGTCACCTTGGACAGCGCCGATGCACGGCGGGACGCGGAGTTCTGGGCGGCCGCGCTCGGCTGGGAGATTGCCCACGTGCAGGACGAGTACGCCATGCTCGCCGGTCCGGACCACGCGCTGGGCTTCGGCACGGTCGCGGACTATGAGCCGCCCACCTGGCCGAACGAGAATGGAACCAAGCAGTTCCATCTGGATCTGGCGGTCGAAGACATCGACGTCGCGAGTAAGCAACTGGTCGAGTTGGGCGCCACCGTGCCGGATTTTCAACCGGGCGAATCCTGGCGGGTGCTGCTGGATCCGAGCGGCCACCCGTTCTGCCTCACTCTCGCCGGCAACTGGAGCTAGTCGACCGGTTCAGCCGACACAGGTGCTGCGTTGCGCGCCGGCCTACGCAGTCGGCGCAGACCTATCCGTTCGGCGTGACCCGGGTGTGGGTCACGGGTGCTGCCACGAACCGTGCAGCCCGCGAAAACTCGTCGCGATTGCCCGCCGAACTAGGACCCGAACTGTCCTAACTCCCGGAAATACTTGTCCCATGAGCGAAAACGAAGCCACCGTGGGACAGCCGGACATCACCGACTACAACGACCCGGACGCGCCGTGGAACCAGGCGTGGGACGGTGAGGGCGGGATCGCCGACTGGAACAACGACGTGATCAAAGAGTTCCGGGAGAACTCGGGCAAGGTCGGGGGCGCTTACGCGGGCGGGGACCTGATCCTGCTCACCACCACCGGAGCCAAGAGCGGCAAGTCGCACGTGACCCCGCTCGGCCCGCTCGAGCGCGACGGGATCATGTACGTCAGCTCGTTCATCGAAGACAAGTACCCGGCCTGGTGGTACAACATCAAGGCGAATCCGCGGGTCACCATCGAACTGCGGGACGAGACCTACGCGGCGGTGGGCACCGTGCTCGAGGGCGCGGCCTACGACGAGTTCGCCGCCTGGGTCCTGGCCAACAACCCGCTGCTGGCGGACTTCCAGTCCAAGGTCGACCGCCCGCTCCCGCTGGTCGTCCTGACCCGCGCCGAGCAGGACTGAGGCGCCTGGCCCGGAGCGCGCCGGCAACGACGCGCCCCGGGCGGCTGCCGAGGTGAGAGGCGTCGGCCGCGCGTGTCGTAGCACGCGGGTACGTTGTCCGCCGTACGCGGACGAAGGGGTGCAATGGGATTCGACAGCAGGAAAGCGTGGGCGGCGGTCGCGCGATGCGTGTGGCCCGCCGGGCACACGGTGGAGCAGCGGATCCTGGACGGCACGGACGACCCGTACGACGACATGCGGTGGGCGCTGGGCGATGCGAATCTGAGCGCCTACATCGATTGGCGTTCGGACCCGGGCGATGTTCGCCACGACCTCGGCGCCACGCTGACGTTCCCGCGA
The DNA here is from genome assembly GCF_053645575.1 of Nocardia sp. NPDC055321. NCBI lineage: Bacteria > Bacillati > Actinomycetota > Actinomycetes > Mycobacteriales > Nocardiaceae > Nocardia > Nocardia sp. NPDC055321. Next base: position 21,283 of record NZ_JBSHMS010000024.1, on the reverse strand, counting down.
TCGTTCTGCTGGGAGTGGTACGACGACTTCGTAGGCGACCCCGACCTGGATTGGGATCCGACCGAAGACACGATGTCGTTGCTCGAGGAGATCGGCGAGCACTGCCACGGCAGCGGATTCGCGCTGGTATCACTGGAACTCGACGCGGACGGATACGCCCTCACCACGATCGAGCACGCGCGCCTCGGTGAGCTCCTGGAGCTGACAGCGCGAGCGGGGACGCCATTCAGCGTGCTGCGCCGGGCCTCCGGGGGCGCGCCGGGCGCGAACGAACCCGCACAGGCCGACGGAACACCGGCGAGGCAGGGCGCCGTTCGGATCGCGGACGACTCCGCCGATCTCATGGAACTGGCGACTGCCGCCCTCACCGACGCCATGCGCGACGCGGGTTACACGGTGTCGCCGCCGTTGGACGAGGAACCCGCGGAAGTATTCAAAGGCAGTCGGCTCCAACTGCGTACGGTGTGGTTCACGGCCCCGGAGGGCGCGGTGGCGGGCATGGTCCCCGCGATCGCGGCCCAATTCCATCGGCAGAGCGGCAGGGTGACCCTCGCAGGGAGCGCATGGCTCGGTTCCACCGCCGCGGGTGTCGTTGCCCGCGCGGGTGACCGGCACTGCCTGCGCGGCTCGGACGAGGTCGAGTCGGTCCCGCTCGGCTACCGTCCGCAACTGCCGAGGCGAGAGTTCTACGTGCACTCGTCCATCGACCTGGACGCCGCGATCCGGGAATTCCTGGACGAGGTCCGAGGCCCTGCGCGGCGGTGGTGGGCCGACCGCGACTCGCTGGCCAAGCTGTTCGCGCTGGCGCGCACGGGGAATCCGCGACACGTGCTGGACACGGTCAACCCGGACTCGACGCGCCTGCGCGCGGTCGCGGTGCTGGGCATCGAGAACGGCCGGCCGGAGGCGACCGCCGACCTGGTTCGCTGGTACCGGTCGCGCACCGGGTTCGACCCCTGGGACTCCGCCGACCAGGTCGCTGCGTTCGATGCCGAACTGGCGCAGCGATATCCGGAGTACGCCAGGCACCGGTGAGCGGACGGCGGCTTCGGGAACCTCACCCGCTGCGGGGAAGCTCCCGAGCAGAAGCTGCGGACCCGAGTGGGTGTGATCCGCCCGCTACGGGGCCGGGTAGAGGTCGACGGGAATCGCGGCCAGGAACGACCCGCCGCCGACCCGGCGATATTCGGCTATCCCGCCCGCGAGCTCGTTGAACGACACGTAGGTCGGGTAGCCGGCTGCGCGGAGGTCGGCGAGGACGGCGCTCTCCGGGAGAGCGGCCGCGAACGCGGCTGTTTCGGGATCGGGGGAGTAGCGGGCGTCGAAAGCCGATTGTCCCGCAGCGGAGGGTGTTTCGTCGGTGAGCAGGATCTCGCCGGTGCGCTGGAACCAATCGAGGAAGACTGTCTCGAAATCCAGGTCGGCGAGGTAGTCCTCGTCGAGGTCCGGGTCCAGGTCTTCGACGTGCTCGCCACCGCATACTCGGGCCGCCAGCTCGATGCCGTCTGCCAGCGCCAGGAACCAGTCGGTGAGCGACGCGGCGACGAGGGTGCTCGAATTGTCCTCCCAGTGGGAGAATACCCGGCCCCAGTCCCCGGTCCCGGGATCGACGTCGACGTAGTAGGTGTCGGCGGCGGCGTTGGAGTGCAGCATCCACCGGGTGTCCTCCGCGCCGGCCCGGCAGTACGTCCGCTCGCCGTTCGCCTTGTGCGAGAACGTGATCGGGTCGTAGTCGTCGTACCAGATCGCGCTGATCTCCCGCGCCAGCACCCGAATCTCGGCGGGTACGGGCACCGGCCAGGCGCCGATCACCTCGTCCGGTAGGCCCGGCTCCAGGCGGACCGCGCCCGTCGCCGCCGCTGCCGCCGCTCGCAGGCGTGCCACCGCGTGTTCGGCACGTTCCACCGCCGCTGTCGAGTCCGTCATGATTCCCCTCCCGATCACACCGGAGCCCTACGCTATCCGACCCGCCTGCTCGCACCGCCCAGTCCCAACGGGACGCAGGACGCCGGCCGGCTCCACGCCGACGGTGATCATCGTTACTGAAATCTAGATCAACTCTGGGGGCATGAACCGGGCGGACCCGGGTATGGCGTGATCGGAACGTCACCGACGTCGTTCGTAAGCCACATCCGCAGAGTGGAAGGAACGCCATGAGTGCAGCAGAGAACAAGGCTGAGGAGTTCAAGGGCCGGGCCAAGGAGGCAGCGGGCAGCTTGACCGGTGACGAGGATCTGAAGGCCGAAGGCAAGGCCGACCAGACTTCATCGAAGGTGAAGCAGCACGTCGACGAGGCGGCCGGGAAGGTCAAGGACGCCGCCGAGTCGGTCAAGGAGAAGCTGCAGGGCCACTGACACTCACCGATTCGGAGGGCGGGTCCCCGAGTACTCGGGGACCCGCCCTCCGGTGGGTCTGCCGTGCTCGATGCCGAGGCCATCGTGTGACGTCAGTCAGCAAGGTGCGCTGGGTCACGGTCGGGATGCCGACCGGGCAAATTCGCAAGTAGGCGCGATAGGCGATCGAGACACAGCGCCACTGTCAGGCGTGGGGAGCCGAATAAACGTGCACTATCGCGGTGGAAACGGCGGAAACCGCCACGGGACGATCGATTGTGCACGTTTATTCGGACGCGAGGTGAACGAACCGGCGGCGGGCTTCATCCCTCGGTGCGGGTGACCGCCTCGGCTTCCATCGCCGCGATGAAGTCGGTGACGTTCGATCCGTAGACGCCCCAGCTGTTCACACCGCCCAGTTCCACGAGGCGCGGGACGCCGGCCGGGTCCACGCCGACATCGACGGTGATCATGGTGAGGCCGTGGGTGAGCATGCGATTCGCCGTGGTCTCGGCGAACGTCCGTACCCGATCGGGGACGGGGAGGTACGGCTCGTCCGGATAGTTACTGCCGCAGACGAATCGGCCGTTGCGACAGAAGCAGCGATACTCGTGTTCGAACGTCACGACCTCGGAGATGACCACCAGCTCGTCGCGGTGACGGTCGTGGAGCCGGAGCCACTCGGTCAGATCGCCGACCGGATGGACGCCCGCGGGGAAGAGCTTGAAGTTCGTATCGCTCCGTAGGAAGACCCGGTCGCTTCCGACCATCCGCTCGAGCGGCAGGGTGGGGACCGCCGCGAAGGGCACGAGGAACGCGACGCGGCCGAGCAGGTCGTAGACGTGGCGGTAGTACGACGAACAGCGCAGTGCCGCATAGTCATCGAACACCGCCTCGCCCACTCTCGGGTCGCGACGCAGGCGGGTCATCGTGGGCATCGTCCCGTAGCCGACGACCGCGCGACCCGGCTCGACCTCGGGCCAGCGGCCCATCAGCGCATCGTGGTCGCCGACGATCAGCGGGTCGTCGAGTGCGGCCGCGACAACTGCGGAGCCCGGGAACTCGTCATGGAGGTCGATGATCCACTGCGGTCGCATGATCCGATGCTAGGCGTGACCGGCGTGGGGTCCGCGGGGCGGCAGCCGGACTCGGCGCTCCCGCACCCCGATGGGCGCTCTCCGTCACCGTGTTTCGGTGATCGGCCGGCCGACGTCGCCGTGTGGTCACGCCGCATCCGTAGTCTGGAGCGCGTGGGAGCTTCCGAGGACGCCGCCGGGGCGGGGTGGGACTTCGCGGGGCCGGTGGCGGGCGAACTGCCGGGGTCGGCGCTGATCGGGTACCGCGACCTCGGCGGTGCGGGATGGGACTACCGGGCCGCGGCTACCACGGCGGTCGGGGTGGTGATCGAGTTCGCGGGGCGGGATCTGATCATCGACGGGGCGGGGGTGCGGCGGGAGCTGGGCGGGTTCGTCGTGGGACTTCCCATGGGAGCCACGCGGATTCGCAGTCGGTACGCCGAATGTGTCGAGGTCCGGTTGTCACCGGCTCGGGCCTACTCGGTGCTCGGGGTCGCCGCCAACGCGCTGGGGCCCGGCGTCGTATCCCTCGACGAGCTGTGGGGGCCGGACGCGCGCCGGCTGCGTGAGCGCCTCGCCGCGGTCGGGAACTGGGAGCAGCGGTTCGCGGTGACGAACGCGTTTCTGGCACAGCGTGATCGGCAGGACAGGGTGCCCGAGCCCGAGGTGCTCGCCGCCTGGCAACGCGTCGTGGCCTCGGGTGGGCAGGTGCGGGTCGCCGAGCTCGCGCGCTCGCTGGGCTGGAGCCGCAAGAGGCTGTGGTCCAGATTCGAGGACCAGATCGGTCTCACGCCCAAGCGCGCGGCGATGCTGGCCCGATTCCGTTGCGCGGCAGCGGGACTGCTTGCGGGCCGGCCCGCCGCCGAGGTGGCCGCGACCTGCGGGTACACCGATCAGGCGCACCTGTCCCGGGACGTGGCGATCTTCGCCGAACGCACGCCCGGGTCGTTGCGGTCGGACGTGCTGCCGGCCATCGCCAGGGACCGAGACCTGGCTTGGGGAACATTTTTCCAATCCTCGAGCCGGGGCGCCGGTCGATAGTGGTGTCCCCCCGGATGCGGAGCGACTCACCATGATTCGGCACACCGCACCCGGCCGATGAGAGGACACCTGTGGTGCGGACATCCTCGGTGACGAGACTGCTGCTGGCCTGCGGCATCGTCGCCCCACTGCTCAACATCACCGTGCTGCTGATCCTCGGGGCCGTCCGCCCCGAGTACGACGCCTGGCGGGTCCCCGACAGCAACCTCGAACTGGGGCCCGGCGGATGGATGCAGATCACCAACTACATCGTCACCGGAACACTGTTGCTGGCCTTCGCCTACGGTGCGCGACGGTCGCTACCGGCCGGCCGCACCGCCACCCGGGGCCCGCTGCTGCTCGCCGTCTACGCCCTCACCTTCGTGGCCATCGGGCCGATCCTGCCCGACCCGTCCCTGGGCTACCCGCCGGGCGAGCCGACCGACCTGACCCTGCACGGCGCGATCCACAGCGTCCTCGGACTGATCCAGTTCACGTCGCTGAGCGCGGCGTGTTTCGTCCTGTCGCGCGGCGCCGGACCGCGCGACAGCCGCGGCTGGTACCGGTATTCGATAACCAACGGAGTGCTGGTCGCCGTCTCCTACATCGCGTTCGCACTCACCGCTAAGCTGGTGGACAGCGGCCCGGCCGGGCTCGTCGAACGGATCGGTCTCGTCGCCTGCGGCAGCTGGATCGTGCTGCTGGCACTGCGACTGTTGCGGAGGGCCGCCGAGAGTCCTGCGCGCGGCGAGCCGAGAACATCAGTGGTGGGAGCTGAGTCCTCGATGCCCTAAGCATCGTGTCAGCTGCGCATAGTCTGTTGCGCCGCATCGAGTTCGCGTTGCCTCGGCCCGGGCATTTGTGGTCCCGAATCGTTCCGAGGGGTATGCGTAATCGGGCCGAGGAACCGACCGTGGCGCGGAAGCCGGCCGCGACAAGGACCGGGGCCTGCGGTCGGTGGTGGATCCGGCGCTGGGCGGCTGATCGGGATGACTCCTCGAAGCGGGCCCGGGCAGCTGTTTGTGGCTACAGGTCGAAAGTGCCCGTACCCACGGAGGATACGAACCGGTCCCAGGCGGCGGGCTCGAAGACGAGCACCGGGCTCGTGGCACCGAGCTTGGAGTCTCGTACACCAACCTTGCCCCCGCGCAAGTGGGCCGCTTCGACGCACGCCTCACCACCGCCGCTGCGACTGCTCTTGAACCAGCGCGCTCCGTCTAGTTCGTTCACGCTATGTACTCCTTCGCTACCCGCTTTGCTATCAGCGGGATTCACCGCGATGTGGGTTTGCAGTCGGTGCCAGCTCTGGCGTATCGCGGCTGATCCGGGACGGCTCCTCGAAGCGGCCCCGGTCGGTCGTTCTCGGCTACAAATCGAAAGCGCCCGTACCCACCGAGGATACGAACCGGTCCCAGGCGGCGGGCTCGAAGACGAGCACCGGGCTCGCGACACCGAGCTTCGAGTCGCGCACGCCAACCTTGCCCCCGCGCAAGTGGGCCGCTTCGACGCAATGCTCACCGCCACCGCTGCGACTGCTCTTGAACCAGCGCGCTCCGTCTAGTTCGTTCACGCTTCGTACTCCTTCGCTACCCACCTCAGAAGGTGTTTGCTATCAGCAGGATTCAACGCTACCCGTCCCAGCGCCGAATGCGCGTTCAGGTATCTGTCGACATCGCTGGCACGGTCGTAGTAGAGCCGGGAGCCGTAGCCCTCGATGTAGACCGTCGTGGGTTCCACCGGTCGCTTGGTGGCCGGATCATTGGGGAAATGCAGGATCACGAAGGGCCCGGACGGGATTCCCAGGGGAAAGCCAGCCTTGAACGGGATGACACGGACGCGGACGTTCGGGGGCGTATCCGCCAGTTTTCGCAGCTGGGCGGCCATGATGCGCTTGCTGCCCGACCAGCGGTGCAGCACCGCCTCGTCGAGCAGTAGATCCACTTCGACCGGAGACAGCCTGCGGTTGAGCGCCGTCTGCCGCTGCATCCGCACCTGGATGCGCTGCTCGAGCTCCATCGGCGTATCGGACGAGAAGAACACGCGGTCGAGTTCGCGCGCGTAGTCGGCCGTCTGCACCACGCCGGGCACGATGTCTGCCTGATACATGATCACTTGTGCCGCAGCGGCTTCCAGGCTCACATAGGTCTCGAAGTCGTCGGGGATGAGGTCCTCGTAGCGATGCCACCACACCCGCTCGTCCACCGGCCGGGTGCGATGGTCGGCCTCGGTGGCCAGTGCTTTCAGCGCATCGGTTTTCGGTTCGCAGCCGTAGACCTTGCACAGTGCTTCGATGTCCAGCAGGCGGATTCGGGGTGACTCGCCGGATTCGAGGCGTTGCAGTGTGCCTGCGCCCCGTTCGATCAGTCGTGCCGCGTCGGCGATCGATAGACCGGCGGCTTGGCGGAGTTCCCGCAGCTGTCTGCCGAGTCTGCGACCGGGGATGGTGGTTCGATTCTTACCGCTCATTAGCCTGGCTCCCCATTTTTTGGGTGGCGCGTGCGCCGTACGTGGGTGGCAGATATCTAATTCCGGGGCGGAGCGTGAAAGGTTCCCAGCTGTATTGTCCGTCGACTTCGGATGCCGTGCAGGGAAAATGGGCGGATCTGCTTTGGGTGATCCGATGTGCTGTTTTCGCAGGCGAGCGACGTGTCTACTGGGGATCGCCCCGGCCGGTAGGGAATTGGGCACTTCGATTCGGTAGTCGTCAGTGTCCGTACCGGATTCACGAACCGCCGCTCTCGAAGGCTCTCCCCGCGGCTCGGGCGCAGCCCACCCACCATCGAATCCCAAGGAGGTGACCGAGATGTTCGACGACCTTCCCCCCACCGACACGAAGACCTACATGAGCCACAACTACCCCGAGCGTCCCGTGCTCGATCTGGAGATCGCCAAACGCGAGCGGGACAAGCACCGGGACTGCGGCGACGACTGCGACGCCAAGCGCTACTACACCCGGCTGGTGCCGCAGATCGAGCGGCGCGCGGGCGCGTGGAACATCTGGATCCGACCCAGCTGACGCCTCGCAAACCGTCGTGCGGGCCTGTCACCTGCTATTTCTCTGCCCCCCAACGAAATCGGCGATCGCCGGTACGCTGTGTGCGTGATTACGCTTCGAAAAGAAGACGGTGCGGCTGATCTCGGCGGGATCACCAAACTGAGTGTGGGTGTGAGCTGGGATCCCTCGGCGGGCAGCAGCGGCGGTGTGCTCGGCATCGCGCGGCGCAAGCGCGGGGTGGATCTGGATCTGATCGCGATTCTCATGCAGGGCGCCGAGCCGGTGCGCTTCGCGGGCCTGGATTCGCTCGATCCGCTCGGCAACGGCGCGGTCCTGCACACCGGTGACGAGCAGACCGGTGCGGCCAGCGGCGACGACGAGACCGTGCACGTGACGTTCGGCAGCGTCCCGACCGCCATCGACTCGATCATCTTCGTCGCTGCCGCCTTCAAGAAGGGATCGAGTTTCGAGAAGGCCAACAACATCTCCTTCAAGATCTACGACGCGACCGGCGGCAGCACCCAGCAGGTCGCCGACATCTGGCCCTCGCTGCTGGGCGCCGACAACGCCAACGCCATCGCCCGGGCCTTCCGCAACGGCCCCGACTGGCAGCTCGAGGTGCTCGACCGCAAGGGCAAGATCAAGCAGGGCGACATGCAGGCCCTGCTGCGCTTCGGCCTGGCCTGACCGGGCGCGCGACCCCGCGCTCACACGCCCGACCCCCGAGACCCCCGGCCCGCCGACGCGGGTGCACCGGGGGTCTCCGCGTCCGTCCGCAACCGGCCCGCGCCGCTGACCGCACCGAACGGACCGGGTGAATTGCGGGCCGGATGCGGCCGTCTGCGAGAATGACTCACCGTGAAAACTTTCGAAGCCCTGTTCGCCGAGCTGCAGGATCGTGCTGTCAACCGACCCGAGGGGTCCGGAACCGTCGCCGCCTTGGACGCCGGAGTGCATGCGCAGGGCAAGAAGGTACTGGAGGAGGCCGGCGAAGTCTGGCTCGCCGCCGAGCATGAGAGCGACGAATCCCTTTCGGAGGAGATATCCCAACTCCTCTATTGGGTGCAGGTGCTGATGGTGGGCCGCGGCTTGCGGCTCGAGGACGTCTACCGACATCTGTGATGCGCCGATTCACCGCACAGCCAGTGCGGCCGACGACCCCGCGACCACTGTCTTCGCGTCCACCCACCCGCCCCGAAAGGAATATCTATGCTTCGCGTCGCCGTCCCCAATAAGGGATCGCTCAGTGAGATGGCCGTGGCCATCCTCGCCGAGGCCGGCTACCGCGGCCGTAAGGACGCCCGCGATCTGAGCGTGCTCGATCCGGGCAACCAGGTCGAGTTCTTCTTCTTGCGCCCCAAGGACATCGCCATCTACGTCGGCTCCGGTGAGCTCGACCTCGGCATCACCGGGCGCGACCTCGCGCTCGACTCCGGCGCCCCCGTGCAGGAGCGCCTGGCCCTGGGCTTCGGCCGCTCCACCTTCCGCTACGCCGCCCCTGCGGGCCGCGAATGGAAGGTCGAGGACCTCTACGACAAGCGCATCGCCACCTCGTACCCCAACCTGGTGCTCGCGGACCTGCAGGCCCGTGGCATCGAGGCCGAGGTCATCCGCCTCGACGGCGCGGTGGAGATCTCCATCCAGCTCGGTGTGGCCGACGCCATCGCCGACGTCGTGGGCTCCGGCCGGACCCTGCGCCAGCACAACCTCGTCGCCTTCGGTGACTCGCTGTGCGACTCGGAGGGCGTGCTCATCGAGGCCAAGGGCGCCGATCAGCAAAACAAGGCGCGCAACCAGCTGGTCGCGCGCATCCAGGGCGTGGTCTTCGCCCAGCAGTACCTGATGCTGGACTACGACTGCCCGAAGGAGCTGCTGGACGCCGCGGTCCGGATCACCCCGGGTCTGGAGTCGCCGACGGTGTCCCCGCTGACCGATCCGGACTGGGTCGCCGTGCGCGCCCTGGTGCCGCGCAAGAACGGCAACGAGCTCATGGATCAGCTCGCCGATCTCGGCGCGAAGGCCATCCTGGCCACCGACATTCGGTCCTGCCGCGCCTTCTGATTCCTCGAAGATCGTGCGCCCGCTGCGTTTTCGCGGCGGGCGCACGTCGTTCGCGGGCTAATCGGCTGGCAGGTCCGCGGATTCGATCTCGGCGGCCGCCGCGATGACGACCGGTGTCGGCAGATCCTGCCGCCCGCCCGAGAGCGGTTGCGGGTCGGCCGGGTAAGGCGGTGGGGTGCCGCCGAATTCGGGGCACAGCGGTTTGAAATCGCAGTACTTGCACAGCCACGACCGGCTGGGCGGGAAGTCGCCCGAGGCGGTCGCGGACTGGATCGCCAGCCACAGCGCGGACACGATGCGCTCGAACCGCAGCAACTCTTCGGCTTCGGGCTCGTAGGTCAGGGTCTGCTCGTCGGCCAGGTACATCAGGCGCAGCGCCGTCGGGGCGGCGCCGAAGGTGCGCAGCAGCACCAGCGCGTAGAACTTGAGCTGGAACAGCGCGCGCATCTCGTGGTCGGGCGCGGGTGATTTCCCGGTCTTGTAGTCGATGACGTGCAGGCCGCCGTCGTCCGCGCGGTCGATGCGATCCACGTAGCCGCGCAGCGGGGTGCCGTCGGGCAGATCGGCCTCGACGAACGCCTCGAGCGACTGCGGGGTGAACGCGGTGGGGTCCTCCAGGCGGAAATACACCTCGACCAGCGCGCGCACCTCCGCGAAGAAGCTCTCCAGCTCATCATTGGCAACCAGGTCGGCGGTGTCGGTGCGCGACGCGGTCAGGCGTTCCCACGCCGGGGCGATCAGCGCGTCCGCGTGCGCCCGATCGCGCTCGGGCGCGGGCAGTCCGAACAGGTCCTCCAGGACCGAGTGCACGAGCGTGCCGCGCACCGCCGCGCGCGAGGGGGGCTCGGGGATCCGATCGATGGCGCGTAGTCGATACTTCAGCGGGCACTGTTTGAAATCTATTGCGCGCGAAGGCGACAGCGCGGGCCTGCGTGGCGTCTCGCCCGCCGAGTCCGGGGTAGTGATAGCGGGTACCGACATACCTGGCAGGCTAAACGCCGGCACCGACAAGGTGCGATGCCGATTCGGCAGCGAAATCGCAGCGAAACAATGAGGGACGGAGATTCATGACGGCCAGACGGACCGGGCCTTTCCAGATCGGTGACCGGGTGCAGCTGACCGACGCCAAGGGCCGCAAGTTCACGGTGCTGCTGGCGGAGGGCGCGTTCTTCCACACCCACGCCGGCGAGATCGCGCACGACGATCTGATCGGCGCCGACGAGGGGTGCGTGGTCACCTCCGCCAAGAACACCGCCTACCTCGCGCTGCGGCCGCTGCTCACCGACTACGTGCTGTCCATGCCGCGCGGCGCGGCGGTCATCTACCCCAAGGACGCCGCGCAGATCGTGCACGAGGGCGACATCTTCCCCGGCGCGAAGGTGCTCGAGGCCGGTGCGGGCTCGGGCGCGCTGACCTGCTCGCTGCTGCGCGCGGTCGGCCCCGAGGGCAAGGTCATCTCCTGGGAGATCCGCGAGGACCACGCCGAGCACGCGGTGCGCAACGTCGAGAAGTTCTTCGGCGAACGCCCGGACAACTGGGAACTGACCCTCGGCGACGTCGCGGAGTACTCCGGCGAACAGGTCGATCGGGTCATCCTGGACATGCTGAAGCCCTGGGACACCCTGGACGCGGTCTCCAAGGCCCTGGTCCCCGGCGGCGTACTCATGGTCTACGTGGCCACCACCACGCAGATGTCCGAGGTCGTCGAGCACCTGCGCCGCCAGGAATGCTGGACCGAGCCCCGCGCCTGGGAGTCCATGGTCCGCGGCTGGCACGTGGTCGGCCTGGCCGTGCGCCCCGAGCACCGCATGCAGGGCCATACGGCCTTCCTGGTGAGCGCACGCCGCCTCGCCGACGGCACGGTGGCACCCAAGCCCCAGCGCCGCGCCGGAAAGGGCTGACGGGCGCCTGAGGGCGCTTTCGCGTCCCTGTCGCTGTGACGGGGACGCCGGGCCCGCTGGGTTCCCGGCCGCGAAAACGCTTGGACCACGCCCCTTTCACGCGAAAGCGCCCCCTGCCGACCCGGAGCAGGGGGCGCTTCGTCGTTCAGCGCGCGTGCGTGCGGCGGTGACTCAGCAGGCCGCCTTGCCCATCGCCAGGATCATGCAGCCGGTGCCCTCCGAGAGCTGCCAGGCGCCGTCGGCGTACTGCCAGGTCATGGGGACGCCGGGCATGGTGCCGTGCGGGGAGGAGATGGCGACCGCGGCGTTCGCGCCCTCGCCGTTCACCTGCGCGCCCGAGACGCCGAAACCGACATGTCCGTAGTTGCCGAGCGCGGCGCTCATCTTCTCGATGTTGCCGGACTTCGCGGCGCCGCCGACCATCAGCTTCTCCTTGTCCGCGGTGGGCACCGCGGGATCGACGAAGCGGTCGAGCGTGGACTGCAACTCCTCCGGCGACGGAGCCGGTGCGGCGGCGGCCTGGCCCGCGCCCGCGGCGAGGAGCAGGGCCGTGCCGGCGGCGGCGAGGGTGAGGCGGGCGGTGCGAGCGAGCATGTGCGAACGTGCCTTTCGGGTCTTTCGGGTTTCTCGAGTTATGCGAGAAAGCTATTACGGCTGGCAGGCGGCGCGGGCCATGCCGAGTAGGGTGCAGGCGCCGGCGTCGGCGAGCTTCCAGCTGCCGCCGTCGTACTGGAACGCGATCGGCACGCCCGGCATGGCGCCGTGCGGCGAGCCGACGGCGACGGTCGCCGTGGCGGTGTTGCCCTCGGTCTTGACCTCACCGACGGTGAAGGTGACCTGGTAGCCGGCCAGGCCCTGGTTCAGGGTCTCGATGTTGGCCAGGCGCTTGTCGCCGCCGACCACCAGTTTCGCCTTGTCAGCGGCCGGTTTCGCGGGATCGGCGAAGCCGGTCAGGATGCCCTGGAGCTCGGCCGCCGTGGGTGCGGGAGCGGTGGCCGCGGCCTGTGTCGTGGCGCTCGCCGAGGTCGAATGGTTGGAATGGGTGTTGTCCTCGGAGCCGCAACCCGCCACAGTTGCGGTAACGGCGAGGGCCGCAGCAGCGGTAGCCACGGAAACACGCAGCGTCCGCGTGACGTTGCGCATACCAGGGATACGGCCGGTGGGAAGGAGCATCTACGGCACCCTTTCGGATCGGCGGCGAAGTAACTCGCCGGAAACAGGTTAGGGCAGGCTAACATGCTTGACCGGGCCGCCCGCCGCAGCCTAGATGTGATCACGACGAAACCATGTCGGAAAGCGGGATCGAGTATCGCCCGGTAGCGTTGATAGACCGGGACTGGGAGGAGCAGCATCATGAGCCCCAACGAACATTCGGATTCGGCAGCCTGGAGGGAACTCGAGGCGGTACGTGCCGAGGCGGCTGCACTCCGGAGGCAACTCGCCGATTCACCGGATCGCGCACGGGAATTGGAAGCGCGCATCGATTCGCTGACGATTCGCAACACCAAGCTGATGGACACGCTCAAGGAAGCTCGTCAGCAATTGGTCGCGCTACGTGAGGAAGTCGATCGGCTCGGCCAGCCGCCGAGCGGCTACGGCGTCCTCCTGGGTGTGTACGAGGATCAGACGGTCGACGTCTTCACCTCGGGACGCAAAATGCGCCTGACGTGTTCGCCGAACATCGACACCACCATTCTCGTCCAGGGTCAAACGGTGCGTCTCAACGAGGCACTGACCGTGGTCGAGGCGGGCCGGTTCGATCAGATCGGTGAAATCGGCACGCTGCGCGAGATTCTCGACGACGGCAAGCGCGCCCTCGTGGTGGGCCACGCCGATGAGGAACGGGTGGTGTGGCTTTCGGGCCCGCTGTCCGAGATGGTGGACGTCGACAACATCGACGATCCCGATCGCCCCATTCGTAAACTGCGGCCGGGGGATTCGCTGCTGGTCGACTCCAAGGCCGGGTTCGCGTTCGAGCGGATTCCCAAGGCCGAGGTCGAGGACCTGGTGCTCGAGGAGGTGCCGGACGTCGACTACCTCGACATCGGCGGCCTCTCGCGCCAGATCGAGCAGATCCGCGACGCGGTGGAACTGCCGTTCCTGCACAAGGATCTGTTCCGCGAGTACGCGCTGCGGCCGCCCAAGGGCGTGCTGCTGTACGGCCCTCCCGGTTGCGGTAAGACGCTGATCGCCAAGGCGGTCGCCAACTCCCTGGCGAAGAAGATCGCCGAGGCGCGTGGCGAGGACGCCAAGGAGGCCAAGTCGTTCTTCCTGAACATCAAGGGTCCCGAGCTGCTCAACAAGTTCGTCGGTGAGACCGAGCGTCACATTCGGATCATCTTCCAGCGCGCGCGTGAGAAGGCCAGCGAAGGCACCCCCGTGATCGTGTTCTTCGACGAGATGGACTCGATCTTCCGGACCCGTGGTTCGGGTGTGTCCTCCGACGTGGAGACCACCGTTGTGCCGCAGCTGCTTTCGGAGATCGACGGCGTCGAGGGCCTGGAGAACGTCATCGTCATCGGCGCCTCCAACCGCGAGGACATGATCGACCCGGCCATCCTGCGGCCCGGCCGCCTGGACGTGAAGATCAAGATCGAGCGTCCGGACGCCGAAGCCGCACAGGACATCTTCTCCAAGTACCTGATGGATTCGCTGCCGCTGCACTCGGAGGACGTCTCGGAGTTCGACGGCGACAAGTCCAAGTGCGTGCAGGCCATGATCGAGAAGGTCGTGGAGCGCATGTACGCCGAGTCCGAGGACAACCGCTTCCTGGAGGTCACCTACGCCAACGGTGACAAGGAAGTCCTGTACTTCAAGGACTTCAACTCCGGCGCCATGATCCAGAACATCGTGGACCGGGCCAAGAAGTACGCCATCAAGTCGGTCCTCGAGTCCGGCACTCCGGGCCTTCGCATTCAGCACCTCTACGACTCCATCGTCGACGAGTTCGCCGAGAACGAAGACCTCCCCAACACCACCAACCCCGACGACTGGGCGCGCATCTCCGGCAAGAAGGGCGAGCGCATCGTCTACATCCGCACCTTGGTGACGGGCAAGAACGCCTCGGCGAGCCGGGCGATCGACACCGAATCCAACACGGGTCAGTACCTGTAGGGCGCAAGCGATTCGAGGCCCGTGCCCCCCTCGGGGGCACGGGCCTCGTGCTGTGCGGGGGCTGACCCGGCAACGGGGATGGCGATAGGGTGGAAGACCGCAAACTGGTCATTCGGTCTGTGGTTCAGCGCTTTCGGGCCGGTTCGCGGGCCCGCGGGGTGAGAGGGGAGGGCACGTGGAGTTCGCCGAGGGCGCGATCTTCGCCGGTTATCGCATCGAAAGGCGGCTCGGCGCAGGCGGTTCGGGCGCGGTGTTCCTGGCCCGGCATCCGCGGTTGCCGCGCCGGGACGCGCTGAAGATACTGTCCCCGGGCAACGAACAGGATCCGCACTTCCGCGACCGATTCCTGCGCGAAGCGGAAAGCGCTGCGCGGCTGGATCATCCGAATCTCGTCACGATCCGTGATCGCGGTGAGGAGAACGGGCGGCTCTGGATCGCCATGCAGTACGTGGAGGGCCACGACCTGGGCGAGCTGATCCGGCGGCGCGCGGTCGGTCTCGAGCGCGCGGTGCACATTCTCACCGAGGCCGCGCGCGGGCTGGACGAGATCCATCGGGCGGGCCTGGTGCACCGGGACGTGAAACCCGCCAATATCCTTGTCGCCGACCAGGGATCCGGTCCGGACCGGGCGCTCATCACCGATTTCGGCGTCGCGCGCCGGGCGAGCGAGGCCACCGCGGACGGGCGCTCGGGCATGTCCGGCACCGTCGCCTACGCCGCACCGGAACAGTTCACCGGCGCCGGCTCGGACCATCGGGCCGACGTCTACGCGCTCGGCTGCACGCTGTACCACCTGCTCACCGGGTACCCACCGTTCCCGCACGATTCCTTCGGCGCTGTCATGTACGCGCACGTGCACGAACCACCGCCGCGGCCATCGGTGCGAAATCCCGAGGTGCCGAAGGGTTTCGACGCGATCGTCGCCGCGGCCATGGCGAAGTCGCCCGGCGACAGGTACGACAGCTGCGGTGAACTGGCCGCCGCCGCGCGCGTCGTGCTCGCGGGCGGCGCGGCGGCGGTCCCGCGCCGGGCTGTTCGGCGCGGCCGCCGGCTCGCGGGCGTCGCGGCGGTCACGGTCGCCGCCGCGGCCGCCGCCTGGTTTCTGGTGACCGGCCAGGACCGCGCCGCGCCCGCGGCCGCCGCCGACCACCCGGCCCGGACCGGCACCACCGAGCCGACGGAGTGGGGTGACTTCGGCTTTCTGGCACAGGCGTTCCCCGACCTGCTGCCGCCCACGCCGCGGGCCGCCGGGTACCAGGATCTGAGCACCTGCAGCAGCTTCAGCGAGAACGAACAGCTCACCCAGATGCGCAGCACCGGCAAGATCATGACCATCTCCTGCCAGGGTGATCTCGATCCGGTGTGGCTCGTGCAGTTCGTGTGCCGGACCGACCGGGCGCCGATCGAACCGGCGCTGCCCCCGGCCTTCGCCGAGGGCGACGAGCAGTGGCGGCGCCCCTCGGGCAGCGGTCGGCTCTTCTGGGGCAAGTACCAGGCCGAGGGGACCGGCACGCTGATGGACGGCAAGAACGCGGGGGTGCTCGATGTGTATTTCGACGAGCCGAGCCGGAACTTCTGCCGCATTCAGGTGATCGGCGACACCCCGGACGGCGCCGACCTGCGGAGCAGGTGGTGGATCGATGCGCCGATCTGATCGGATGGCGGTGGGACCGCGATCGACGTCGCGGCGGGCACCGGTTCCACTGGCGCTGCTGCTCGCGGTGATTCTCGGATTCGCCACGGGCTGCACGATTCCCGGCTCCGCGGTGCCGGCGTATCCGGATCCGGCGTCCATGGACTCCGGCGCGTACAGCGTGGAGCCGCTGCGGGAACCGCCCGGCGCCGAGAAGTACGGGCGCGTGGTGGAATCGGCGCGGCTGGCCGAGGTGATGGTGGATCCGGCCGAGATCGAGGCGACGCTCGCGTTCACCGTCAACGCGTACGGGGTACTGCCGTTGCCCACGGCCGCCAAAGCCGGTGCGCTGCTGGGGGAATCGGCGGGTGCGGTCCTGCGCCGGGAAGGCATGCTGGCCGGCTGCGCGGTCGCCGGAACCGATGCGGCCGAGGGGAGCCCGGCGGTCGGCGCGGCACGGGTGGTGTCGGTGGCGGTGCTGCGTCTTCCGGATGCCGACGCCGCGCAGCGCGCCGCGCGCGACATGAACGCGGCCGATCGAGTGGCCGGGAGCGTGACGGTGTCCATTCCGGGTCATGCCGCGGCGCAGGCGCACTGGCGGCCGGGGGTGCCCACGCTGTCGGCGACCATCGCGCGGGACGCCTACGTCATCAGCGTGCTCGCCGGGCACACCGCCGCCGATCTCACGGCGCTGAGCGCGGTGGCGCAGAAGGCGATGACGCTGCAGATATCGCGGCTCACCGCGTTCGCGCCGACCCCGGCGGACCGGATCGCGAGCCTCCCGCTCGATCGCGAGGGCATGATCCGCCGCCTGGTGCCGGGGGCCCCGGATCGCTGGCCCTATCCCGCAGTCGTCGTCGCGCCGACCGTGCCCACGGCGGTGTGGGACGCGCGGATCATCGCCTCCGGTGTGGTGTACGGCTCCCGGGCGGCCGCGCTGTTGCAGGGTGTGCGCAGTGCGCGCCGCCCGATCGACGCGATCGCCCTGAACACCTCGAACGTACTGACCCGATACTCGAACTCGGCCGACGCGCGCGGCGCATTCGGCGATGCGGTCCGTGCGGCCGCCCTGAACGAGACCGCCGTGACTGTACCCGGCCCGGAGGGAATGCCGGACGTGCTGTGCCTGGACGACCCGACGAACGCGGCGATCAGATACACCTGCCGCCTGCTGGTCGGCCGCTATGTCGCCGTCGTCAACAATCGTGAGCTCGCCACCCTGCGCCAGCGGGTGGTCGCCCAGTACGGCCTGCTCGTCAGCGGCGGCGAATGACGGACGAGAAGCTGCTTCCCGGAACGATATTCGCGGGATACCGGATAGTCCGGGTGCTCGGCCGGGGTGGAATGGGGACCGTCTATCTGGGACGGCACCCGCGCCTGCCGCGTTTCGACGCGCTCAAGGTGCTGCCGGGTGAGCTCGCCGAGGATCCGCAGTTCCGGGCGCGGTTCGTTCGGGAGGCCGAGGTGGCCGCGCGCGTCGAGCATCCGAACATCGTCGAGGTCTGGGATCGCGGGATCGAGAGCGGCAGGCTCTGGATCGCGATGCGGTTCGTGGACGGTACCGACGCGAGCGAGCTGCTGCGCCGGCGCGGTTCGGGGGCATTGGGATCGGACGAGGCGATGCACGTGGTGTCCGAGGCCGCCAGGGGGCTCGATGCCGCACACCGGGCGGGCCTGCTGCACCGGGACGTGAAGCCGGCCAACATCCTGCTCGAATCCCGGCCGGGCGCACCGGATCGGGTGTACGTCTCGGACTTCGGCATTGCCCGGTCGGCGACCCAGGCCACCATGCTGACCAGACCGGGCGCGGTCGTGGCGACGCTGGCCTACGCGGCGCCCGAAGTGTTCGAGAGCGCACCGGTCGACCATCGCGTCGACGTGTACGCACTCGGCTGCGTGCTGTACGAACTGCTGACGGGGGCAAAACCTTTCGAGCGCGCCGACGAGATGCGGCTCATGGTGGCGCATCTGCAGGACCCGCCGCCGAGCGCGACGGCTGCCGATCCGTCCCTGCCGGCCGCCATCGACGCGGTCATCGCCCGGGCGCTGGCCAAGAATCCGGCGGCACGCTACGGGTCCTGCGGTGAGCTCGCCGATGCGGCCCGGGCCGCCCTGCACGGCGAGCCGCCGGTTCCGGAGCAACCACCGGCAGCGCGCCGGCGACTGGGCGTCACGCTCGGAGTGGGTGTGACCGTGCTGGCGGTGGCGGTCCTCGCGGTGGTGGGTGTGCGCGTCCGGGGCGCGGACGAACCGCAGCCGGCGGCCGCTGCACCGACCACCACCGCGCCGGTGCTCACCTGGGGGCAGTACGACTTCCTGGTGCGGGCTTTCCCGGACCTGCTGCCGAAGACGCCGCTGTCGGTGGGCTTCGAGTCCATGCGCTGCACCACCTTCCCCGATGAACCGTCGGTGAGCGACACCACGCCGCTGCCGGCTATGGCCGATCTGGACTGCCGCGGCACCGCGAATCCGGTGGCCCATCTGTTCGTCATCTGCAACACGGACCGGACGCCGTTGGCCACGCAGTTGCCGGATGGGGTCCGGCCCGCCGTCGAATCCTGGGAACGCGCGTCCGGCCGCGGGCGGGTGTACTGGTGGGACAGCACCGACAATCTGGGTAATCCGCAGGGCCACTTGTCGATTCAGTTCGACGATGCCGCCCGGAACTTCTGCGGGATCGGTGTGACCGGCACGGTTACCGGACGGGAGATGTTCGAGCGCTGGTTTCCCGGTATGCCGATCTAGGTGCCGGAAACGCGACCGTCACCGCTTGCCGGTGGCGGCCGCGTCGAGTTCGGCCAGGATGTCGCGCAGGGTTTCGCGACGGTCCGGCCGTAGTTCGGCGAAGAGGTTCTCGGCGGCTCGGCGGCGGGCCGCGCCTATGCGGGCGAGCGTCGACCGGCCGGCGTCGGTGAGCGAGACCAGAGTCGCGCGGCGGTTGGTGGGGTCGGTGGCACGGGCGACGAGGCCGGCCGACTCTAGGGCGTCCACGACGGTGGTGGCCGAGCGGGGGACTATGCCGAGGCGATCGGCCAGATCGGACATGCGCAGGGGAGCGTCGGCCCGGCTCAGGGTGTGCAGGGCACGGCTCTGCCCGGGGGTGAGGCCGAGGGGCGCGAGGTCGGTCAGCTGCGAGTGGCGGATGCGTTTGGCGGTCCGCAGGAAGAGCTCGGGGAGGTCGGCGTCGGGGCTCTCGTCCATGATTCTGAGCATAGGTCATAGTTGCCGGGAACATTATTGAGTGAGACTCAGTTATGTGTGTTGTTCCCGAGGAAGGAGGCGCCTATGGCCGCCCGATCCGAGCTGCGCCGGATAATCCGGCTGTTCCATCCCTATCGTTCCCGGCTCGCCCTGGTCGGCGCGCTGGTGGCCCTCGCCTCGGCGGTGGGCCTGGCCTCACCGTTCCTGGTGCGCGGCATCATCGACGACGCCCTGCCGCACGGGCGGACGGGGCTGCTCACCCTGATGGCCGCGGGCATGATCGCGGTGTCCGCGCTGACCGCTGTCTTCGGGGTCTGGCAGACGTATCTGTCGACCGCCGTGGGGCAGCGGGTCATGCACGATCTGCGGACCGCGGTCTACGCGCGGTTGCAGTCGATGCCGCTCTCGTTCTTCACCGCGACCCGCACCGGTGAGGTGCAGTCGCGCATCGCCAACGACATCGGCGGCATGCAGTCCACGGTCACCTCGACCGCGACCTCGCTCATCTCCAACTTCACCTCCGTGCTCGCCGCTGTCATCGCCATGTTCGTGCTGGACTGGCGGCTGACCCTGGTGTCGCTGGCCATGCTGCCGTTTTTCGTCTGGATCAGCCGCAAGGTCGGCTCCGAGCGCCGGCGCATCACCGCCGAGAAGCAGAAGCAGCTCGCGGGCATGTCGGCGATCGTCGAGGAATCGCTGTCGGTCAGCGGAATTCTGCTGGGCCGCACCATGGGTCGCTCCCCGGCGCTGGTCGACGACTTCGCGAAGGAGTCGCGCGGGCTGGTGGATCTCGAGATCCGCTCCGGCATGGCCGGGCGGTGGCGGCAGTCGACCATCACCATCGTGATGGCGGCCATGCCCGCGGTGGTGTACTGGGCGGCGGGTCTGACCGCGGCCTCGGGCAACCCGCTGGTGTCCATCGGCACGCTGGTCGCGTTCACCACGCTGCAGGCCGGACTGCTGCGGCCCGCGGTGATGCTGCTGTCCACCGGTGTGGAAGTGCAGAGTTCGCTGGCGCTGTTCGGGCGCATCTTCGAATACCTGGACCTGACACCCGATATCGCCGAACCGGCCGTCCCGGCCGCGTTGCCCGAGCGGGGCGTGCGCGGCGACGTGCGCTTCGAGGGCGTGAGCTTCACCTACGATCCCGCCGATCGAAAGGTGCTGAACGACATCGACATCAGCGTGCCCGAGGGCACGAGCCTGGCGATCGTCGGCGAAACGGGTTCCGGCAAGACCACACTCGGCTACCTGGTGGCCCGGCTCTATGACGTCACCGACGGCCGGGTCGCGATCGACGGAATCGACGTGCGGGAGCTGAGTTTCGCGGACCTGGCGAACACCGTGGGCGTGGTGTCGCAGGAGACCTACCTGTTCCACGCCTCGGTCGCGGACAACCTGCGCTTCGCCAAACCCGATGCCACGGACGCGGAATTGGTCGCCGCGGCCCGCGCCGCTCAGATCCACGAGCACATCGCGAGCCTGCCGCAGGGCTACGACACCCTCGTCGGCGAACGCGGCTACCGGTTCTCCGGCGGCGAGAAGCAGCGGCTCGCGGTGGCGCGCGCGATCCTGCGGAACCCGCCGATCATGGTGCTGGACGAGGCCACCAGCGCCCTGGACACCCGCACCGAGCGGGAAGTGCAGGCCGCGATCGACGCGCTGTCCTCGGGCCGGACCACGATCACCATCGCGCATCGGCTGTCGACCATTCGCAATGCCGATCAGATCGTGGTGCTCGATCACGGACGGGTCGCCGAGCGCGGAACGCACGAGGAACTGTTGGCGCGCAACGGGTTCTACGCGGATCTGCTCGCGCGCGACGAGGTGCTGGCGGCGGCCTGAGCGGCCGCGTGCCGGTTTCTGTGAGCGGTCGTGCCGCGCCGGAGTCGTGGCAGCCACCAGGGACGACCGCGCTGGAGAGTCGAAGGGGCCCCAAAAAGGAAGAT
>NZ_JBSHMS010000023.1:0-119985 GCF_053645575.1 Nocardia sp. NPDC055321 | reverse complement strand
TACACTGAAAACTTGGCGGCCTGCTTATTTTTTTTATAAGACAAAGACCACGCAATCTCCGGGTTCACAACCAAAAAATTTTGACCCGCCCCCTAATGGGCGGGCCGGCACCCCCGCCCCCCCCGATTCGCCGAGCACTCGCCTCAGCAGTTGCGCAGTTCCGGGCTCTGGTTGAGCAGCTGCGCGCGGGTGGAGACGAAGGTGTTGTAGGTGTCCCCGCCCGCCGAGGTCACCGGGAAGGCCGCGACCCGATGGCAGTTCTGGAACGCCAACTTGATGTTGAAGTGGCGCTCCAGCCCGCCGCGGATGGCATCGGAGGCCATGGCGCGCAGCAGTTGGCCGCGGGCCGTCTCATCCGGCGGCGGGATGACGTTGTCGGCGTATTCCTCGGTGCCCGAACGCAGATCGGCCGCCACCCGGCTGACCACCTCGTAGGCGTAGGGCAGGGAAACCCGAACACATTCGACGAATTCCTCGTCGCTGACTTCACCGCGTTCGGCGCGCTCGAGTAGTGCGGTGGGTACATCGAGTGACATATCGCTCTCCTCATGGGATGGCGGATGGTGTGAGCGAAAGTCTAATCGACAAACGTTGTCAACAACCCTGAATTCGAAGCGAAAGTACCCGCTCCAGAGCACTTTTCGCGTCGCCGGACAGTTGCCGGACCAGCTCGCGGGCCGGTAGCTCGGGCGCGAGCGAATGTGCTTGACCTGCCCAGAGATTCACTTCTTCCGCATTGCCCGACGCGCGTGCTGCGGCGCGCAAAGGCCCGGTGGCGTAATGGATTTCCGGATAGGCGGCGGGCGCGTCGCGATGGTCGAGCATGAAGCGATTGCGCAATCCGCGCGCGAGGCGTCCGGTGAAGGCGCGCGTCAGCATCGTGGGGGACCGGCGCGTGATGGCCGCGCGCACCAGCGGGAAGGTACCGGCCTCGGGGCAGCGCAGGAAGGCCGTGCCGATCTGCCCGGCGCGGGCGCCCGCGGTGAGCGCCGCAGCCAGGCCCGCTCCGGTCGCGATACCGCCGGCGGCGATGATCGGCCGGTCCACCTCCGGCGCGAGCAGCTGGATCAGCGCGAGCAGGCCGAGCGGGTCCGCGGTGTCGTCCTCCGGCCGATCGGCGAAGCTGCCGCGATGGCCGCCCGCCTCGGCGCCCTGCGCGATGACCGCGTCCGCGCCGGCCGCGCACGCGTGCCGGGCCTCGGGCACGGAGGTGACCGTCACCCAGACCTCGCTCCCGGCCGCGTGCAGCCGCTCGATCTCGGCCGCCGACGGACAGCCGAAGGTGGTGGAGACGACCGGCACCGGATCGGCGATCAGCGACTCGATCTTGGCGGCCCAGTCGTCGCTGTCGTACCGCGGTTCCCCGACCGCGAAGTCGTGACCCAGTTCCGTGACATAGGCGGCGAATCGCTCGGGCGGCGAGGGCTCGGAGGGGAAGAAAAGATTCACGCCGAAGGGCGCGCGAGTGAGCGCTCGCGTCTGCCGCACACGGTCGGCGAGGTCCGTAGCGGAGAGGTATCCGGCGGCCAGGAATCCCAGTCCGCCCGCGTCCGAAACCGCCGCTGCCAGCTCGGGAGTGGACGGCCCGCCCGCCATCGGGGCCAGAACAATCGGTGTGTCGAGCGTGTCGAGTAGCACGGCACCAGTGTGCCCCGACGGTAACGGGCAATGCGCGCGTCGCCCCCTAGCACATTCGTAAACGCGATCCAAGGTTGCGGAATGGTCACGGGCGAGTACAGTTTCCATCACAGCGATGCCGAATCGTTACCGGATCCCCGAACGCTAGGACGAGCTTTGCCGCACCACAGAGAGACCGCAGACTCCGTATCCGTTATGGACTTGCTTGGTGATTCTGGTGCGGGGCGCGTTGACGTCGCCGCCCGTCGTCGCCGGCATCGGGCCGACCCGACCACCGCCGATCGCGTGAAGACCGTGGCGAGCGCCGCGGTCGCCGCCGGCGCCCTGCTCGGCACCGCGTCCCAGCTGGTTCCGGCCCTCGCGCACGCCGCGCCGCTGCTCCCCAACCACGAGGAGAAGTCGGTCGCCGAGGACATCGCGCTCGCCGACGCCTCCGAATCCCTCAAGCAGGCCGCCGTTCCGGCCGCCGCGCCCGTCGCCGAGCAGGCCCCGGTCGCCGATGCCAACGCCGCGCCGATCGCCGCCGCGCCCGCGCCGTTCGGCCTGCAGAATCTGCCGCCCGAGATCTCCGGCCCGCTGGCGCAGGCCGAATCGACCCTCAAGCAGCTGCAGCAGCAGTTCGCCCCCGCCGCGGCCGTGCGCCCGGTCGCCGGTGTCATCTCCTCGACCTTCGGCGCCCGCTGGGGTGCGATGCACTACGGCGTCGACTTCGCCGATCAGCTCGGCGCTCCCATTCATTCGGTCATGAGCGGCACCGTGATCGAGGCCGGCCCGGCCTCGGGCTTCGGGCTCTGGGTCCGCGTGCAGCAGGACGACGGCACCATCGCCGTCTACGGCCACGTGAACGACATGCTGGTCAACGCCGGTCAGCGCGTGAACGCCGGTGACGTCATCGCCACCGTCGGCAACCGCGGCCAGTCCACCGGCCCGCACCTGCACCTGGAGATCTGGGACGCGGCCGGCGGCAAGATGGATCCGCTGCCGTGGCTGGCCAGCAAGGGCGTCATCATGCAGCAGCAGTGGGGCCCGGGTCAGTAGAGCGTGCACCCGCCCCTGCGAACGGGAGCTTCCCGGACCGGCGATCGCCGGTGGGCGCGGTGACAACGCTGGATGACCTGTTCGACCCGGCTTCGCTGCACGGGCGCGCGTACGCGGCCCTCGTCCAGCATCCCCGGTCGACCACGCTCGAAGTCGCCGAGCGGCTCGCGTGCCCGCCGCCCGTGGCAGAGGCCGCGCTGGACGCGCTGTGCCGGCTCGAAGCCGCGGTGCGTCTCACCGAGAGCAACGGCACCGTGCGCTGGGACGCACATGCCCCGGAAGCCCTGTCCGAGGCCGAGACTCGCCGCCGCAACTCCGACATGCTGCGCATGCAGTCCGCCGCCGCGCGCTTGGGCGAGACCTTCCGTTCGGTGCGCCGCACCACCGATGCCGACGGCGCCGTGGTGGCGGTCTACGAACGCCGGCAACTGCTCGCCGATTTCGAGGATCTGCAGCACACCGCGCATCACTGCGTGAAAGTCGTGGAGCGCGGGCCCTTCCTGTCCGATGTGGACACCGAGGAGCGACTGTTCGAGCTCAAGTCCGCGCGCATCACCGCGGGCATCGACTACCGCACGCTGTACCAGGAGACGATCTACCAGGACGCCGAACGACTGCGACATGTGCTGGCCACCAACGCGGTCGGCGCGCAGGCGCGCACGCTGCCCGATCCGCCGATGAAGATCATCCTGGCCGATGATCGCCGCGCGGTGCTCGTCCTGCACACCGATGAGCGGCGCGGTGATCCCATGGGTGTGCGCGTCGGCCCGTCGCCGACCCTCGATCTGCTGGTCAAGACCTTCGACGCGCTGTGGTCGATGGCCACCCCGGTCTCGGTGAATCCCGCCGAGTCACTGGACGAACGCGATCGCGCCATCCTCACGCTCATGAGCATGGGCGCGACCGACGACACCATCGCCCGCCGCCTGGGCCTGTCCCGGCGCACCGTCGTCCGCCGGACCGCGAGTCTGCTGGAACGCCTCGGCGCCAGCACGCGCTTCCAGGCCGGGGTGCAGGCCACCCGCCGGGGGTGGCTGTAACCCTTTGTGGTGCAGATCACATGGCTGCAACGCCCTGACCTGCTCACCGATAGTCACTGAGCTCGAGCCGTTATCGCGGCTCCGCGAGCCCGATATGATTGCTCGGTCCGCCGGCCCCGTAGTCGACCGGGGTTCCGTGTGGGTTGGCCGAAGGGTTTCGGCGCGCGGACCAAGCTATACCCGAGAGGTGAATGCACTCGAATGGATACTGCCCGCCGTACAGCTCGCGGTAATCGTCGGCGTCGGTCCGGCAGCCCTCTTTTCGGGCAGCTTCTCACCGCCGCGGTCGAGTCCGCGGCCGATACCGTCGCCATCTCGTTCAATCCGACGGGCGCCCCCGAGGATCAGCGGGAGCTGACCTACCGCGAATTGGACGAGCAGTCCTCCCGCGTCGCGCGCGAGCTCATCGCCCGCGGTGTCGGACCGGGCGACGTGGTGGCCATGGCGATCACCCGGTCGGTGGAATCGGTGCTCGCCATGTGGAGCATCGCCAAGACCGGGGCGGCGTACCTGCCGGTCGATCCGTCCTATCCGGTCGACCGCATCGAGCACATCCTCACCGATTCCCGCGCCGACTTCGGTCTGACGCTGCGGGCGCATCGGGCCGGGCTGGACGACGCGTCGACCTGGCTCGAACTCGACGATCCGGACCTGGCCGCGGCCATCGCCGCGCATCCCGCGCATCCGGTCTCCTACGCCGACCGGGTGCGCCCGCTCGCCGAACAGCATCTGGCCTGGATCATCTACACCTCCGGTTCCACCGGTAAGCCCAAGGGCGTGGCGACCACGCACGCGGGCATCGCGCACCTGGCCACCGCCATGCGCGAGCGCCGCGGGGTCACCGGCGAATCGCGGGTCTCCCAGCTGACCACCCCGAGCTTCGACTTCTCCCTGGTCGAGATGCTCATGGCGTTCACCGCCGGGGCGACGCTGGTCGTGGTGCCGCCGACCGTCTTCGGCGGGCCCGAGCTGGCGGAGGTGCTGCGCCGGGAGCGCGTGACGCACATGTGCATCACCCCCGCGGTGCTCGAATCCATCGATCCGGCCGGGCTGGACGATCTCGCGGCCATCATGTGCGGCGGCGAGCGGGTCAGCACCAATCTGGTGGACCGCTGGTCCTCGCCGACCCGCTCCTTCTATATCGAGTACGGCCCGACCGAGGTCACCGCGATCTCGGTCGGCACCGAGGTGCTCACCCCCGGCGATCCCGAGCACATCGGCGCCGCGATCCCCGGCATCGGCGCCTACGTGCTGGACGCGCGGCTGCGGCCCGTGCCCGCGGGCGTGGTCGGCGAGCTGTACCTCTCGGGACCCGGTCTGGCACAGGGTTATCTGTATCGCCCGAGCCTGACCGCCGAACGTTACGTGGCCAGCCCGTTCGGCACCGCCGAGAACGGTGAGGCCGGATCGCGCCTGTACCGCACCGGCGATCTCGTGAAGCGCTTGGACAGCGGCAATTTCGAGTATCACGGCCGCTCGGACTTCCAGGTCAAGATTCGCGGTCTGCGCATCGAGCTCGGTGAGATCGACGCCGTGCTCGCCTCGCATCCCGACATCGACTACGCGGCCACCCTCGGGGTCACCCTGCCGACCGGCGCGGCCGCCCTGGTCTCCTACGTGCTGCCGCGCCCGGGCGCGACGGTGGACACCGCCGCGCTGGCCGCGTTCGCGGGAGAGTCGTTGCCCGCGTACATGGTTCCGGCCGCGCTCATGGTGCTGGACGAGATCCCGCTGAATCCGGTGGGCAAGCTCGATCGCGCGCGCCTGCCCGAACCCGAGTTCAACGCGCGGGCCTTCCGCGCCCCCGGCACCGCCGCCGAACAGGCCATCGCCGAGGTGTTCTCGGCGCTGCTGACCCCGCCCGAGGCCGAGGAGCCGGTGCGGGTCGGCGCGGACGACGACTTCTTCGAACTCGGCGGCAACTCGCTGCTGGCGACCCAGGCCACCGCGCGCATCGGCAACGCGCTCGGCGTGCGGGTGCCGGTGCACGTGCTGTTCGAGGCGTCCTCGGTGAGCGCGCTGGCGCAGCGCCTGGAGCTCGAGAGCGTCGCGGTCACCGGTCCCGCGCTCGGCACGCTGGCGCGTCCCGAGCGGGTGCCGCTGTCGTTCGCCCAGCAGCGCATGTG
Organism: Nocardia sp. NPDC055321; assembly: GCF_053645575.1. Classification (NCBI taxonomy): domain Bacteria; kingdom Bacillati; phylum Actinomycetota; class Actinomycetes; order Mycobacteriales; family Nocardiaceae; genus Nocardia; species Nocardia sp. NPDC055321. Next base: position 114,143 of record NZ_JBSHMS010000023.1, on the reverse strand, counting down.
GTTCCTCAACCGCTTCGATCCCAGCAGCGCGGTGAACAACATTCCGCTGGCGGTGCGCCTGACCGGCGACATCGACGTCGACGCGTTGCGGGCCGCGGCAAGGGATCTGGTGCAGCGGCACGAGGTGCTGCGCACGATCTACCCGGAGGTCGACGGCGAGGGTTTCCAGCAGGTGCTGCCGCTGAACGATCCGCGCGCGGTGCCCGGTCTCGAGGTGCTCGACATCGAGGTCGCCGATATCCGCGCGCGCGTCGGCGAGGTCGTGGCGGGCGGGTTCGACGTGACCGCCGCGCCGCCGATTCGCCTGCGGGTGCTGCGCATCGGCGCGCGGGAGCACGTGCTGGTGTGCGTGGTGCACCACATCGCCGCCGACGGCTTCTCCATGGGCCCGCTGACCCGGGATCTGGTGACCGCCTACGCCGAACGCGCGCGCGGTGTCGCGCCGTCCTGGTCGCCACTGGCCGTGCAGTACGCCGATTACGCGGTGTGGCAACGGGAAACGCTCGGCCGCGAGGACGACGAGACGTCGGTGCTGGCCCGGCAGATCGCGTTCTGGCGCGAGACCCTGGCCGATCTGCCCGATGAACTGGTGCTGCCGGCGGATCGCCCGCGGCCCCCGGTCGCCTCGTATCGCGGTGGGACGTACCGGTTCACGCTCGCCGACGATGTGTACGCCGCCGCGCGCCGGCTGGCCGAGAGCCGCAATTCGACGCTGTTCATGGTCGTGCACGCGGCGCTGACGGTGCTGCTGGCGCGCCTGTCCGGCACCGGCGATATCGCGGTCGGCACGCCCGTGGCCGGTCGCGGCGAGGCCGAATTGGACGATCTGATCGGCATGTTCGTCAACACCCTGGTGCTGCGCACCGAGGTCGACGGCGCGAGTTCGTTCGATCAGCTGCTGGCCCAGGTGCGTGAGAACGATGTGCGCGCCTTCGGGCACGCCGACGTGCCCTTCGAGCGCCTGGTGGAACTGCTCGATCCGGCACGTTCGCAGGCCCGCAATCCGCTGTTCCAGGTGATGCTGGCGTTCCAGAACCTGGCTCCGACCCGGCTGGAGCTGCCGGGCCTGAGCGTGTCCGGCGCCGATCTCGAGGTGCCGTTCGCCAAGTTCGACCTGCAGCTCACCGTGCAGGAGGAGATGGACGAGCGCGGCGACGCCACCGGCCTGGCCGCCGAGTTCTCCTACGCGCTGGATCTTTTCGACGAGTCGACGATCGCGGGCTTCGCGAATCGCTTCGCGCGGATTCTGGCCGCGGTGAGCGCGGATCCGAACGCGGCGGTCGGCGACATCGATCTGTTCGGCGTCGGCGAGCGGGCGCGCGTGCTGCACGACTGGAACGCGACCGCGGTCGATGTGCCCGCCGCGACCCTGGTGTCGCGCTTCGACGAACAGGCCGCGGCCACCCCCGACGCGGTGGCGCTGGTCTTCGAGGACGAGCGGCTCACCTACCGGGAACTGGCCGAGCGGTCGAGCCGGCTGGCTCGCGAACTGGTGCGCACCGCGGGCGCCGGTCCCGAATCGCTGGTGGCCCTGGCCATTCGGCGCTCCACCGAATTGGTGGTCGCCATGTACGCGGTGCTGCGAACCGGTGCGGCCTACGTGCCGCTGGATCCGGATCAGCCGCTGGATCGCGTCGCCCACATCCTCGAGACGGCGCAGCCCCGCCTGGTGCTGAGCACCGCGCGCGACGAGTTCACCGCCGCCGACGCCGCGCTGGTCGACGAACTCGAACGCGCCGCGGCGGGCCACAGCGGCGCGCCGCTGACCGATGCCGAGCGCACGGCCCCCTTGCGGCCGGAGAACACCGCGTACGTCATCTTCACCTCCGGGTCCACGGGCCGCCCCAAGGGCGTCGCGGTCTCGCACGCCGCGATCGTGAACCGCCTGGTGTGGATGCAGGCCGAATACGGTCTCACCGCCGACGACGCGGTGCTGCAGAAGACCCCGGCGACCTTCGACGTGTCCGTCTGGGAGTTCTTCTGGCCGTTGCAGGTCGGCGCGCGCCTGGTGGTCGCCGCCCCGGACGGTCACCGGGATCCGGCCTACCTGGCCCGGGTCATCGCCGAAACGGGCATCACCACGGCGCATTTCGTGCCGTCCATGCTCGCGGTGTTCGTGGCCGGGCTCGACGCCGGGACCACCGGTCTGCGCCTGCGGCACGTCTTCGCCTCGGGTGAGGCGCTGCCCGCGCCCACCGCGCAGCGCCTGCGCGAGCTGACCGGTGCGCGCCTGCACAACCTGTACGGCCCGACCGAAGCCGCGGTCGACGTCACGTACCACGAGGTCACCGCCGCCGACACGGTGTCGGTGCCGATCGGCCGCCCGGTCTTCAATACCCGCGTGTACGTGCTGGATTCGCGATTGGTCCCGGTTCCGGTCGGCGTCGCGGGCGAGCTCTACCTGGCCGGCGCGCAGCTCGCGCGCGGCTACGTGCGCCGCCCGGATCTGACCGCCGATCGCTTCCTGGCCGATCCCTTCGTCGACGGCGAGCGGATGTACCGCACCGGCGATCTGGTGAAGTGGACCGGCGCGGGTGAGCTGGAATACCTGGGCCGCACCGACTTCCAGGTCAAGCTGCGCGGTCTGCGCATCGAACTCGGCGAGATCGAGGCGGCGCTGCTGGCGCAGCCGGGCGTCGCGCAGTCGGTGGTCGTGGTGCGCGCCGACGCCCACGCCGGGGATCGCCTGGTCGGGTACGTGATTCCGGACGCCGGCGCGGTGATCGACACCGCCGCACTGGAATCCGCGCTGTCGCGCACGCTGCCGGGTTACATGGTGCCCGCCGCCACCGTGGTGCTGGACGCCTTCCCGCTGAACGCCTCGGGCAAGCTGGATCGCAAGGCCCTGCCCGCACCGGTGTTCGAGGCCAAGGTCTTCCGCGCGCCCGCGACGCCGATCGAGGAGATCGTGGCGCAGGTGTTCGCCGATCTGCTCGGCGCCCAGCGGGTCGGCGCCGACGACGACTTCTTCGAACTCGGCGGCAACTCCCTGGTCGCGACGCGGGCGGTCGCCCGGGTCAATGAGGCGCTGAACGCCGATGTAGCGGTGCGGGAACTGTTCGAGACCTCCACCGTGGCCGGGCTGGCCGCGCGCATCGTGCCCGGCGCGGGCGCCGGTGCGCGGCCGCCGCTGGTGGCCGCGCAGCGCCCGGAGCGACTGCCGCTGTCGCTGGCGCAGCAGCGCATGTGGGTGCTCAACCAGTTCGATCCCGAATCCCCGGCCTACAACATCCCGATGGCCATTCGCCTGACCGGCGCGCTGGATGTGACCGCGCTGCGGCAGGCCGCGGAGGACGTGCTGCTGCGGCACGAGGTATTGCGCACCCGGTACCCGGAATCCGCGCCCGGCGCACCGGCGTACCAGGAGATCCTCTCGGTCGCCGACGTCCTGCCGCGCGGTCTCGAGACCGAGCGCATGGCCGATGTCCCGGCGCGACTGGTGGAACTGGCCTCGGCCGGATTCGATGTCGCGGCACAGGTTCCGGTGCGGGTGCGCCTGCTCACCGGTACCGATCCCGAGGATCACCTGCTGGTGCTGGTCGCGCATCACATCGCCGCCGACGGCTCGTCCATGGCGCCGCTGGCCCGCGATCTGATGACCGCGTACCTGGCCCGCACCGCCGGTGCGACGCCGGGCTGGACGCCGCTGACCGTGCAGTACGGCGACTTCGCCGTGTGGCAGCGCACCGTGATCGGTACGGACGACGACGAGAACTCGCGCGCCGCACAGCAATTGGCGTTCTGGCGAGAGCGCCTGGCCGGGCTGCCCGATGCCCCGGTGCTGCCGCTGGACCGGCCGCGGCCCGCGGTGTCGAGCATGCGCGGCGCGCTGGTGGACACCACGGTTCCCGCCGCGGTGCACGCCGATCTGAACCGCATCGCCCGCCGGCACAACGCCTCGCTGTTCATGGTGGTGCACGCGGCGCTGGCGGTGCTGCTGGCCCGGCTGTCCGGCGGCAACGACATCGCGGTCGGCACCGCGGTCGCCGGGCGCGGTGAACGCGCGCTGGACGATCTGGTCGGCATGTTCGTCAACACCCTGACCCTGCGCACGGTGGTCGATCCCACCGCGCCGTTCGACGCCCTGGTCGAGCAGGCGCGCGAGGCCGACCTGTCCGCCTTCGCCAACGCCGACGTGCCGTTCGAGCGCGTCGCCGAGGTGGCGGCCGCGGGCCGTGGCGCCGCGAATCCGCTGCTGCAGGTGGTGCTTTCGCTGCTCAACACCGAGCAGCCGGTGGTGGAACTGCCCGGGCTGACGGTCTCGGCCCTGGACTCCGGCCTCACCGTGGCGAAGTTCGATCTGCAGATCGGCGTCGAGCCCCGCCCGGCCGTGGACGGCGACTTCGGTGATCTCGGGATCGTGTTCTCCTATGCCACCGACCTTTTCGACGAGGCGACGGTGCGCTCGTTCGGGCGGCGGCTGGAGCGGATCCTGGCGGCGGTGGCCGCGGATTCGCAGATCACGGTCGGCGACATCGACATTCTCGACGCGCAGGAGCGCGAGCGCGGCGCCGTGGCGGCCGAGGCCGCCGAGCCCGCGGTCGGCCGGACCCGGGGCGCGGCGCTGAGCCAGGTGCTCGTCACCGCGGCCGACGACGATCCCGAGGGCCCCGCGCTGGTGTGGGGCGAGGACGCGGTGAGCTACGAGGAACTCGCCGCTCGATCCGCGCGCCTGGCCCGGGTGCTGATCGCGCGCGGCAGCGGTCCGGGCACCGGGGTGGCGCTGCGACTGGATCGCGGCGTCGAGCTCGCCGTGGCGACGTGGGCGGTACTGCAGGCGGGCGCCGCGCTGGTGCCGCTGGCCGCTGCCGGCGCCCCGGGTCTGGACGTCAAGGTGGGCCTGACCCTCGGCGCGGCCCCCGCCGCCGGGGAGGGCATCGAATGGCTGTCGCTGGACGATCCGGCGGTGGCCGCCGAGATCGCCGCCGAATCGGCCCGGCCGGTGACCTACGCCAGCCGTACCCGCGCGCTGCGCGGTGAGGACGCCGCCTACGTGGCGGGTTCGGAACTGAGCTACGACGCGCTGGCCGCGGCCGTGCACCGGGTGCGCACCGGCAGCGAGCTGACCTTCGAGTCCCGCACGTACCAGTACGGGCCGCCGGAGTCGGCGCTGGCGCTGATCGAATTGGTGAGCGCGGGCGCGGTGGGCGCCTCGGTGGTGCTGGCCGAACCGGCCGATGTGCCCGAGGAATGGGTCACCCACCTGTTCGCGGCCGGCCATCGGCTCCCCGAACTCGGTGACCCGGAGGCGTTAGCGGACTTGCAGGCGCTGGTACTCGACGCGACCCCCGTCGCACCCGCATGGGCGCAGGTCGAGACCGTACTCGAGCTGCCCGGACTGCCCGCCGGCTGCACGAAGTGAGGTGAGTTCGAACCGCCGGGTTTGCGAGCACGCGCCTGCTGGGGTGAAGTAACCGCTGAGTAGTAACCGCTTGACGTAACACGGCCTCGGCACACTCGATGGTTCTCGTGGCGTGTCGGCACAGCACAATGGACAGGATGAGGAAAATCTTCATGATTCGGGTGGTCGGGGACCGGCACTACGAGACGCGGGCGGTGTGCGCATGACCCGCACGGCTCGAGTCCGGCCCACCCGCACCCGGCGGCCGCGTATTCCCACGTTGCCGCAGCTCATGGCGACCGCGGTGGAGGCCAATCCGGCCGGCGCCGCCCTCGTGCTCGCCGACGGCGAGGCCACGCTCGCGCGGCTGTCCTACGCCGAACTCGACGAGCGGTCCACTCGGCTCGCGCGCCGGCTGATCGAGCGCGGCGTCGGGCCGGAGGATCTGGTCGCTATCGGCATCCGGCGTTCGCTGGAGTCGGTCGTCGCGGTCTGGGCGGTGGCCAAGTCCGGCGCCGGATTCGTGCCCGTCGACCCGAACTACCCGGCCGATCGCGTCGCGCACATGGTCTCCGATTCGGGGGCCGTACTGGGCCTGACCGTCGCCGATACGGTCGGTGATCTGCCCGGACTCGTCGAATGGGTCGTCATCGACGGCCCCGAGGGCGACTATTCGACCGAGGCCATCGCCAACGCCGAGCGGGTGCGCCCGCTGCGGGCCGAACATCCGGCCTACGTCATCTACACCTCCGGGTCCACCGGTAAGCCCAAGGGCGTCGTCGTCACGCACGCGGGCCTCGCGGGTTTCTGCGAGGTGCAGCGCGAGCGGTACGAGGTCACCGCCGAATCGCGCACCGTGCACTTCGCGACGCCGTCGTTCGACGCCTCGGTCCTGGAGCTGCTGCTGGCGCTGGGCGGCGCGGCCACCATGGTGGTGGTGTCGCCGACCGTGTACGGCGGCGCCGAACTGGCCGCGGTGCTCGAGCGCGAGCAGGTCACCCACGCCTTCATCACCCCCGCCGCGCTGGCGTCGGTCGATGCCAGTGGATTGCCCGCGTTGCGGGTGGTCGTCACCGGCGGTGAGGCGTGCCCGCCGGATCTGGTGCAGCGCTGGGCAACCGGCGCCCGCCGGTTCTGGAACGCGTACGGGCCCACCGAGGCCACGGTCATGACCAATATGGCCGAGCTGCTGCCGGATCGCCCGGTGACCATCGGCGCGCCGATTCCCGGTGTCGTGGAATACGTTCTGGACGAACGGCTCGGGCAGGTCCCGACCGGCGTGGTGGGCGAACTGTATGTCGCCGGAGCGCATCTGGCGCGCGGCTACCACGGGCAGTCCGCGCTCACCGCCGCGCGCTTCGTCGCGAATCCCTTCGACACCGGTGGTTCCCGGCTCTACCGCACCGGCGACCTGGTGCGCTGGAACGCGGCCGGTGAAGTCGAATACATGGGCCGCAACGACTTCCAGGTGAAGATCCGCGGTTTCCGGATCGAGCTCGGTGAGATCGACGCCGTGCTGGCCGAACACCCCGGTATCGATCTCGCCGTCACCGTCGGGCACCGGTTGCCCACGGGCGCAACGGTGCTGGTGTCCTACGTGCACGCCGTCGACGACGCCGAGGTCGCGGTCGAGGAGCTCACCGCGCTGGCCGAGCGCAGCCTGCCCGCGCACATGGTGCCGACCGCGATCATGACGCTGGATCGCATCCCGCTGACCCCCGCCGGCAAGCTGGATCGCCGCGCACTGCCGGAACCCGTTCTGCAGGAACGCGAATACCGTGCCCCGCAGAGCGCGACCGAACAGCTGCTGGCCGGCATCGTGGGCGAGGTGCTGCGGCTCGACCGCGTCGGTCTCGACGACGATTTCTTCGCGCTCGGCGTCGACTCCATCACCGCCATCCAGATCGTCTCCCGGGCCCGGGCGCGGGGCGTCGCCTTCAAACCCAAGGATCTGTTCGAGACCCGCACGGTCGCCGATCTGGCGCTGATCGCCGAAGAGGCCGGGGCCGAACCGGAATTCACCCCCGGGACACTGCCGGAGCCGTCCGCGGCGGATCTGGAGCGGCTGCGCGGGGAGTACCCGAATCTCGCCGAGGTGTGGCCGCTGACGCCGCTGCAGTCCGGCATGCTGTTCCACGCGCTGCTCGCCGAATCCTCGGTCGACGCCTACATGACCCAGTTCACCGTGGACATCGGCGGCGGGGTCGACATCGAGCGGTTGCACGCGGCCGCGCAGGCCGTGCTGGACCGGCATCAGAATCTCCGGGTCGCCTTCGCCGAGGACGAGAACGGCGATCCGGTCCAGGTCGTCGTCGACGGACTCGACGTGCCCTGGCGCTTCGTGGATCTCGGGACGCCCGAGCCCGAGGACGCCGCAGCGGCGGTCGAGCGCATCCTGGCCGACGACATGGCCGAGCACTTCGACATGGCCACCGCGCCGCTGTTGCGCTTCACCCTGATTCGCACCGGCGCCGACGCCTACCGGGTGGTCGCCACCAGCCACCACATCCTCATCGACGGCTGGTCCATGCCGCTGCTGATGCAGGACATGTTCGCCTTCTACGCGCTCGGCGACGCCGCCGCGCAGCTGCCCGCCCGCCCCTACCGGGATTACCTGGAATGGCTTGCCGGACAGGACCGGGACGCCGCACGCGCGGCCTGGGGCGAGGTGCTGGCGGGTATCACCGAGCCGACCCCGATCGCACCCGCCGACCGCTCCCGGGTGATCACCGAGGGCATCGGCCAGATCGAATTCGAGTTGTCCGCGACCGAGACCGCCGCGCTGGGCCGGGTCGCCGCCGAGGCGGGCGTCACCGTCAATACGATCGTCCAGGCCGCGTGGGGTCTGCTCATCGGCCGCAGCACCGACCGCGACGACGTGGTGTTCGGCGCCACCGTGTCGGGCCGCCCACCGCAGCTCGCGGGTATCGAGACCATGGTCGGGCTGTTCCTGAACGCCATTCCGGTGCGCGTGCGGTTGCGGGCCGCCGACACCCTCGCCGGGCTGCTGCGCCTGCTGCAGCGCGAACAGGCCGGGCTGCTGGAGCATCATTACCTGGGGCTCAGCGAGATTCAGGACACCATCGGCGTCGAAGGACTCTTCGACTCGCTGGTGGTCTTCGCCTCCTTCCCGGTGGACGGGGAGAGGCTGGCCGAGGCCGCCGCGCCCGTCGCCGGGGTGGATCTGCTCGGTACGCAGATGGCCAACGGCACGCACTACCCGGTGACGGTCATGGTGCTGCCCGCTGCGGACACGCTGCACATCCAGGTCAAGTACCTGCGGGACGTCTTCGACGAGCCGGCCGCGCGGGCGCTGGCGCAGCGGCTCGCGCTGCTGCTGGAACGCTTCGGCAGCGATCCGCACGCGCGAGTCGCCGACGTGGACGCGCTCACCGCCGCCGAGCGCACCGCGCTGGCCGCGGTCAACGACACCGAAGTCGCTGACCTGCTGGACGATTCGACGCTGCTGTCGCTGTTCGACGCGCAGGTCGCGCGGACCCCCGAGGCCGTCGCGGTTCGGTTCGGGGACACCACGCTGAGCTACACCGAACTCGACGCGCGCTCGCGGATTCTGGCCGAGGAACTGCGGCTGCGCGGGGTCGGGCCGGAGTCGCGGGTCGCGGTCGCGCTGCGGCGCGGCATCGACCTCGTGGTCGCGGTCTACGCGGTGCTGCGCGCCGGGGGCGCCTACGTGCCGGTCGATCCGGACCATCCGGCCGAGCGCAACGAGTACGTGCTCGAGAGCGCCGCACCGGTCTGCGTGCTCACCCGCCGGGTGGAGGAGTTCGAAACCGCCACCGGCACACCGCTGTTCTACCTGGAAGCGCTCACCTCGGGCAGCGGGGTACCAGTGGTGGCCGCCGCCGCGCAGGTGCGCCCGGACAACGCCGCGTACGTCATCTACACCTCCGGCTCCACCGGCCGCCCCAAGGGCGTGATGATCACGCACCGGCAGATGGCCAACCAGTTCCGCTGGGCGCAGCGCGAATACCCGCACGGCCCCGGTGACGTGGTGCTGCACAAGACGCCCATCACCTTCGACATCTCCACCTGGGAGCTGTTCTGGCCGTTGCAGACCGGCGCGGCCGTGGTCATCGCCGAGCCGGACGGGCACCGCGATCCCGCGTACCTCGCCCGGGTCATCGACGAATACGGCGTCGGCACCGTGCATTTCGTGCCGTCCATGCTGGACGCCTTCCTGGACGGCGTCACCGGCCCCGCCGGGTTCGCCACGCTGCGGCGGATCTTCGCCGCCGGTGAGGCGCTGACCGCCGAGACCGCCGCCAAGTGCGCGGACCGGCTGCCCGGCGCCGAACTGCTGAACTGGTACGGCCCCGCCGAGGCCACCGTGGTCACCGCCCATCCCGCCCGCGAGGTCACCGGGCTCGCGGTGCCCATCGGCAGCCCGGTCGCCAATACCCGTGTGCACGTGCTGGATCGCCAGTTGCGGCCGGTGCCCCCGGGCGCGGCCGGCGAACTGTACGTCGCCGGTGTGCAATTGGCGCGCGGCTATTCCGGCGCGCCCGCGCTCACCGCGGAGCGGTTCGTCGCGCACGACGGCGGGCAGCGGCTCTACCGCACCGGCGACGTGGTGCGCTGGACCGGACAGGCCCTGGAGTACCTGGGGCGCAGTGACTTCCAGGTCAAGCTGCGCGGTCAACGCATCGAACTCGGCGAGATCGAGACCGTGCTGCTCGCGCATCCCGGCGTGCACCGGGCCGCGGTGTCGCTGGTGCGCGGCGCGGGCGGCGATCGACTGGTCGCCTACGTGGTGCTCGAACCGGGCGCCGCGCCCGACGACGCCGCGCTGCTCGCGCCCGCCCGCGAGGCGCTGCCCTCGTACATGGTGCCCTCGGCCGTGGTGCGGCTCGACGCCATGCCGCTCAACGCCAGCGGCAAACTCGACCGTAAGGCGCTGCCGGAACCGGAGTTCCAGGCCCGCGCCTACCGTGCGCCCGCCGCCGGAACCGAGAGCGTCGTGGCCGAGGTGTTCGCGACGGTCCTGGGCCTCGACCGCGTCGGCGCGGACGACGAGTTCTTCGAACTCGGCGGCAACTCGCTCAGCGCCACCCGGGTGGTCGCCCGGCTCGGCGCCGCCCTCGGCGCCCGGGTTCCGGTGCGCGCGCTGTTCGCCGCGCCGAGCGTCGCGCAGCTGGCCGCCTACCTGGCCGAGCACGCGGATTCCGCTGCCGCGCAACCGCTGCGACCCATGCCGCGCCCCGAGCGGGTGCCGCTGTCCTACGCGCAGCAGCGCATGTGGTTCCTCAACCGCTTCGATCCCGAGAGCGGCGTCAACAACCTGCCGTTCGTGGTCCGGCTCACCGGCGATCTGGACGCCGGGGTGCTGCGGGCCGCGCTGCACGACGTGGTCGAGCGGCACGAGGTGCTGCGCACGCTGTACCCCGAACTCGACGGCGAGGGTTACCAGCTGATCCTGCCGGTCACCGATCCCCGGGCGCTGCCCGAACTCCCGGTCGTGGACGTCAGGGCCGACGAGATCGCGGATCTGGTCGCCGCCGACGCGATCGCCGGTTTCGACGTGACCGCCGCGCCGCCGCTGCGGATCGGCCTGCTGCGGATCTCCGCGACCGAGCACGTGCTGGTCGCGGTCGTGCACCACATCGCCGGTGACGGCTTCTCCATGGGCCCGCTCACGCGCGATCTCATGACCGCCTACTTCGACCGGGTGCAGGGCAGCGCGCCGCGGTGGGAGCCGCTGCCGGTGCAGTACGCCGACTACGCGCTGTGGCAGCGCGAGGCCCTCGGCGCGGAATCGGATCCCGACTCCGCGCTCGCCCGGCAGGTCGCCTACTGGCGGGCCACGCTGGCCGGACTGCCCGATCAGCTGGACCTGCCGCTGGACCACCCGCGGCCCGCGGTGGCCTCGGGCCGGGGCGCGACCCTGGTCTTCGACATCGACCGGTACGTGCACGCCGAACTGAATCGCACCGCGCAGGAACACAATTCGACCCTGTTCATGGTCGTGCACGCGGCCCTGGCGGTGCTGCTGGCCCGGCTGTCCGGCTCCCGGGACATCGCCGTCGGCACCCCGGTGGCCGGTCGCGGCGAGGCCGAACTCGACGGCGTCATCGGCATGTTCGTCAACACCCTGGTGCTGCGCACCGACGTCGACCCGGCCGCCACGTTCGGTGACCTGCTGGCCGCGGTGCGGCACAACGACATCGAGGGCTTCGGGCACGCGGACGTCCCGTTCGAACGGCTCGTCGAGCTGCTGGACCCGGCGCGCTCGCAGGCCCGGCATCCGCTGTTCCAGACCATGCTGACCTTCCAGAACATGGCGCGCACCGAGCTGGAGCTGCCGGGTCTGGCGGTGGCCTCGGTCGACCTGGACGTGCCGCTGGCCAAGTTCGACCTGCAGCTCTCGGTGGTCGAGCAGCTCGGGGACGACGGTGCGGCGCAGGGGCTGACGGCCGTGTTCACCTACGCCACCGACATTTTCGGGCCGGCCACGGTGCAGAGCTTCGCCGACCGCTTCCGCCGGGTGCTGGTCGCGGTGGCCGCGCACCCGGAGACGCCGGTCGGCGATTTCGACCTGCTCGCGGTCGACGAGCGCCAGCGCGTGCTCGCCGACTGGAACGCCACCGGCGTGGGCCTGCCGCCCGCGGCGACCCTGGTCTCGGTGTTCGCCGAGCAGGTCGCGCGCACCCCGGGCGCGCCCGCGCTGATCGCCGAGGGGACGAGTCTGTCCTACGGCGAGTTCGCCGAACGCGTGCACCGGCTGGCCCGCCGCCTGATCGCGGCCGGCGTCGGGCCGGAAACCCTGGTGGCCCTGGGCATCCGGCGCTCGGTCGATCTCGTCGTCGCCATGTACGCGGTCCTGGAGGCCGGCGGCGCGTACGTGCCGCTGGACCCGGATCAGCCCGCCGAGCGCAACGGCCACGTCCTGGACACCGCCGCCCCGGTGTGCGTGCTGTCGACCGGTCGCGACGGCTTCGACGCGGGTGAGCACCCGGTGCTGGACATCGACTCCGAGGACCTGTCCGGCTTCGCCGGCACCCCGGTCGCGGACGCCGAACGCCGTGCGCCGCTGCGGGCCTCGAACACCGCCTACGTCATCTTCACCTCCGGTTCCACCGGCCGGCCCAAGGGCGTGGCGGTGCCGCACGCCGCGGTGGTCAACCAGATCCGCTGGATCACCGCCGAATACGGCATCGACGCCGACGACGTGGTGCTGTTCAAGACCCCCGCGACCTTCGACGTCTCGGTGTGGGAACTGTTCGGGCCCTTGGCCGTCGGCGGCCGCATGGTCGTGGCGAGCCCGGACGGACACCGCGATCCGCAGTACCTCGCCGAGGTGATCGCCGCGCGCCGGGTCACGCTCACCTCGTTCGTGCCGTCCATGCTCAGCGTCTTCGCGAGCAGCGCCGCGCCGGACGCGCTCACCTCGCTGCGCGCCCTGCTCATCGCCGGTGAGGCCTTCACCGCCGACGCGGTGCACGCCTTCCGCCGGGTCGGCTCGGCCGCACTGCACAACCTGTACGGCCCCACCGAATTCACGGTGCACGCCACCTACGCGCCGGTGCCCGAGCAGGTCTCGGGCGCGGTGCCGATCGGCGGCCCGGTGTGGAACGCGCGGGCGTACGTGCTCGACGCGCGCCTGCACCCGGTCGCGCCCGGCATCGCGGGCGAGCTGTACCTCGCGGGCGATCAGCTGGCCACCGGCTACGTCGGCCGCCCCGATCTGACCTCGGATCGGTTCGTGGCCAACCCCTTCGGCCGCGGCGAGCGGATGTACCGCACCGGCGACCTGGTCACCCGCGACGCCGACGGGGCGATCGTGTACCTGGGCCGCACCGACTTCCAGGTCAAGCTGCGCGGTCAGCGCATCGAACTCGGGGAGATCGAGGCGGCGCTGGTCGCACACGAGTCGGTGGCCCAGGCCGTCACGCTGGTGCGCTCGGACGAGCACACCGGCGACCGGCTGATCGGCTACGTGGTGCCCGTGCCCGGCGCGGAGCCGGACCTCGCGGACCTGCGCGCCCACCTGTCCGGCCTGCTGCCGTCCTACATGGTGCCCGCCGCGCTGGTGGTGCTGGACACGTTGCCGCTCAACGCGAACGGCAAGCTCGACCGCAAGGCGCTGCCGGTCCCGGACATCGAGATCCGGCCCTTCCGCGCGCCGTCGACTCCGGTCGAGGAGATCGTCGCCGGGGTGTTCGCCGACGCGCTCGGACTAGAGCGCGCCGTCGGCGCCGACGACGACTTCTTCGATCTCGGCGGCAATTCGCTGATCGCCACCCAGGTCGCCGCCCGGCTCGGCGCCGCCCTCGACATCCACGTGCCCGTGCGCGTGCTGTTCGAGGCGGCGAGCGTGAGCGGGCTCGCGGTCGCGGTGGAACAGCACCGCGGCGCCGGGGCGCGCCGCGCGCTCACGGCCGTCGAACGGCCGGATCGGGTTCCGCTGTCCATGGCGCAGCAGCGCATGTGGTTCCTGAACCAGCTCGACAACGCTTCGGTCGCCTACAACCTGCCGATCGCGCTGCGGCTCATCGGCGAACTCGACGTCGCGGCGCTACAGGCGGCCGTCGCCGACGTGGTGACCCGGCACGAGACCCTGCGCACGGTGTATCCGGAGATCGACGGCGTCGGGCACCAGGTGGTGCTGCCGGTCGGGCGGTTCGCCCCGGACCTCGCGCCCGAGACCATCGAATCGGCCGACATCCTCGAGCGGGTCGCGGGCCTGTTCCTGAGCCCGTTCGACGTGACCGCCGCGGTTCCGTTGCGGGTCAAGCTCTTCCGCATCGACAACGGCGACCGCACGCCCGAGCACGTGTTCGTGATGGTGGCGCACCACATCAGCTCCGACGGCTGGTCGCTGGGCCCGCTGACCCGCGACCTGATGATCGCCTATGCGGCCCGCACCAGCGGTGTCGAGCCGGGCTGGGCGCCGCTCGCGGTGCAGTACGCGGACTACTCGCTGTGGCAGCGCGAGGTGCTCGGCCGCGAGGACGACCCGGAATCGCTTGCCGCACAGCAGCTCGGCTACTGGAAGCAGGCGCTGGCGGGGCTGCCCGACCAGCTGGACCTGCCCGCCGACCGGCCCCGGCCCGCCGTGCAGTCCTTCGCCGGCGACACCGCCGAGATCCGCGTCGACGCCGCGACGCACCAGGCGTTGCTCAACCTCGCGCGCGCCGAGGGCGCGACGCTGTTCATGGTCGTGCACACCGCGCTCGCGGTCCTGCTGGCCCGGCTCTCGGGCACCGACGACATCGCGGTGGGCACGCCCATCGCCGGTCGCGGCGAGGCGGTGCTGGACGACCTGGTCGGCATGTTCGTCAACACCCTGGTCTTCCGCTCCCGCGTCGACGGCGCCGTCCCCTTCACCGAGCTGCTCGCCCAGCAGCGCGCCGCCGACATCGCGGCCTTCGCCAACGCGGACGTGCCCTTCGAGCGGCTGGTCGAGGTGCTCAACCCGGTGCGCTCCACCGCGCGGCATCCGCTGTTCCAGGTCGGCCTCTCGTTCCAGAACCTGGCCAAGGCCGGACTGGAACTGCCCGGGCTCTCGGTCGCGCCGGTCGCGGTGGACACCGAACTGTCGCAGTTCGATCTGCACTTCCTGATCACCGACGCGCACGACGAATCCGGTGCGGCGGCCGGCATCACGGGTCTGGTCACCTACGCGGCCGACATGTTCGATCGCGCCACCGTGCAGGGCTTCGCCGATCGCTTCATGCGCCTGCTGGACGCCATCGTGGCGAATCCGGCCGCCGCGGTGGGCGATTACGACCTGCTGACCCACACCGAGTACGGCGAACTCGTCCGCGACGTGAACGCGACCGCGCACGAGACGGATCCGACGACGCTGGCCGCGCTGCTCACCGCGAGCGTGGCCCGGCACGGCTCGGCCATCGCCCTGTTCGAGGACGCCTCCGGCGACGATCTGACCTACGCCGAGCTGGGGGAGCGGGTCAACCGCCTGGCCCGGCACCTGATCTCGGCCGGGGTCGGCCCGGAATCGCGGGTGGCGCTGGCGCTGCGGCGTTCGGCCGACCTGGTGGTCGCCATGTACGCGGTCACCCTCGCCGGTGGCGCGTACGTACCGCTGGATCCGGACCAGGCCGCCGAGCGCACCGGGTACATCCTGGAGACCGTCGCGCCGGTGTGCGTCCTGACCGACGCCGACGCCGGCTTCCGCACCGATCTCGCGCCGGTCGTCCGGCTCGACGAATTGGATCTGGAAGCGGTTGCGGGCGAGCCGATCTCCGACGCGGAGCGGATCGCGCCGCTGCGTCCCGAGCACACCGCGTACGTCATCTTCACCTCCGGTTCCACCGGCAGGCCCAAGGGCGTGGCGGTGCCGCACGCGGCCATCGTCAACCAGTTGCTCTGGAAGACCGCCGAATTCGCGCTCGGCTCCGACGACGCGGTGCTGCTCAAGACCGCGGCCACCTTCGACCTGTCGGTCTGGGAGTTCTGGTCCGCCGCCGTCTGCGGCGGACAGCTCGTCATCGCCGCGCCGGACGGGCACCGCGATCCGGCCTACCTGAACGAGCTCGTGCGGCGTGAGCAGGTCACCACGCTGCACGTGGTGCCGTCCATGCTGGACGCACTGCTGGCCGACGCCACCGCGACCGGCGCCGGCGCCCTGCGCAGGGTGCTGGCCATCGGCGAGGCGCTGCCGGGTGCGCTGGCCCAGCGGTACCGGACCGCGTTCCCGCAGGTCGAACTGTTCAACCTGTACGGGCCCACCGAGGCGGCGGTGTCCATCACCAGCCATCGGGTGAGCCCCGCCGACCAGGTGTCGGTGCCCATCGGCGCGCCCGAGTGGAACAGCCGCGTCTACGTGCTGGACGCACGGCTGCGGCCGGTCCCGGCCGGGGTGGCGGGCGAGTTGTACCTGGCCGGAGCGCAATTGGCGCGCGGCTACTTCGCCAGGCCGGATCTCACCGCCGACCGGTTCGTGGCCGATCCGTTCGGCGCGCCCGGCACGCGGATGTACCGCACCGGCGACCTGGTGGCCTGGAATCCCAACGGCGAGCTGGACTATCGCGGCCGCACCGACTTCCAGGTGAAGATCCGCGGCTTCCGCATCGAACTCGGCGAGATCGAGGCCGCGCTGCTCGCGCTGCCGGAGATCGACCGGACCGCGGTGCTGGCCAAGTCCGATCCGCACACCGGGGACCGGCTCGTCGCCTACCTGGTCGGCTCGGACATCGAGGTGGCGCGGGTGAAATCGGCGCTGTCCGAGGCCCTGCCCTCCTATATGGTGCCCGCCGCCTTCGTCGTGCTCGACGCTCTGCCGCTCAACGTCAACGGCAAGCTCGATCGCAAGGCGCTGCCCGAACCCGAGGGCGCCGCCCGTGAATACCGCGCACCCGGAACGGCATTGGAGCAGACCGTCGCCGACGCCTTCGGCGCGGCGCTCGGCATCGAACGCGTCGGCCTGGACGACGACTTCTTCTCCCTCGGCGGCAACTCGCTGCTGGCCACCCAGGTCGTCAGCCGGCTGCGGACCCTCACCGGCGCGCAGGTCATGGTGGCCTGGTTCTTCACCGACCCCACCGTGGGCGGGCTCAGCGGGCAGATCATGACCGCGCTGGCCGGGGAACACGACTACGACGAGGACTCCGAGGCCGGACTCCAGGTCGTACTGCCCATCCGGGCCACCGGCACGCGCACGCCGCTGTTCTGCGCGCCGCCCATGGCGGGCATGTCCTGGTGCTACGCGGGCCTGACCCGGTTCCTGCCGGACGACCAGCCGATCCTCGGCCTGCAGTCGCCCGCGCTGACCGAAGCCGACTGGGATCCCGCCACGCTGCGAGACGTGGTGCGGCGCTACGTAACCGAGATGCGCAAGATTCAGCCGGAAGGCCCGTACCGGGTCCTGGGCTACTCACTCGGCGGCATTCTGGCGCACGCCATCGCCACCGAACTGGAGGCCGACGGGCAGCGGGTCGACCTGGTCGCGATCCTGGACTCCTACCCCGAGACCGAGTTCACCGACTTCCGCAGTTCGCTGCGCGACGAACTCGCCCAGGTCGGCGTCGGACCCGACGCCTTCCCCGACGGCGACCTGCGCAACCTCGACGGCGACGCGCTCGCCGCGGTGCACGCCGCCATCCCCGCCGACCTGGCGGTGCTCACGCTGGAACGCTTCCAGCAGATCTACCGCGGTGCGGTGCGCAGCATGGAACTCGGCTCCGAGTACCGGCACGCCGTGCTCGACGGCCCCCTGGAACTCTTCCGGGCCACCTTCGGCCGAGATGGTGCGGGACAACCGCATTCGGCCGCGGACTGGCGACCGTACGTCACCGGACCCATCGGTGAATACCCGGTCGAGACTCGACATCAGCTCATGACGACCGCCGAAGCCTTCGCCGATATCGGACCGAAGCTGGCGGAGCTCATCGAACGCGCCGACCGAGAACGCGGCGAATCGGAGGAAACCGTGCGAGTTCCGGTATCCCCGGCCCAGCAGCGCATCTGGTCCCGCGAGCGCTCGGCGGTCGACAACCTGCCTATCGTGCTTCGCTTCACCGGAGAGCTCGACGCCGGAGCCCTCGAACAGGCCCTCGGGGACGTGGTGCGGCGGCACGAATCGCTGCGCACCCTGTACCCGGTGGTCGAGGGCGAGGTCTACCAGCGGGTGCTGCCCGGCGTGCAGATCGCGCCCAAGGTCACCCCCGAACTGATCGACGTCGACACCCTGCCCGATCGGCTCGAACGACTGCTCACCCGGCGCTTCGACGTGGCCGCCGAACTGCCCCTGCGCGCGGAGCTCTTCCGCGTCGATCTGGGCGGCGAGATCGAACACGTGCTCGGCCTGGTCGTCCACGCGATCAGCGCCGACGCGGGCTCGGTGGGCCCGATGGTGCGAGATCTGGTGACCGCGTACGAATCCCGCGTCACCGGCATCGGACCGCGCTGGGCCGCGCTGCCGATGCGATCGGTCGATCACACCGGATTGCGCACGGACACCCGCCGATTCACCGAACTGACGCTGCCCGGCGACCGGCCGCGCCCGGCGATCGCGAGCCATCGCGGCGGCAGCGTGCGGTTCCCCGTCAACGCCGCCATCCACCGCGGGCTCGATCGCATCGCCCGCCAGCACGGCACCACCCTGTTCTCCGTGGTGCACACCGCGCTGGCGCTGTTCCTGGCCCGGCTGACCGGAACCGCGGACATCGCCATCGGCACCCCGGTGTCGGGGCGGGACGCAGCCGGATTGCACGACGCGGTGGGCGTTTTCGCCAACACCGTGGTGCTGAACACCCGGGTCGAGGGACACCTGAAGTTCGCGCAGCTGCTCGCGCGCGCCGGTGACGCCCAGGCCGAGGCGTTCGCCCAGCCCGAGCTGCCGGTCGGGACCGCGCAGGTGTCGCTGTCCTTCCAGCGCCCGGAGCAGACCGAGTTCGAGCTGCCCGGATTGCGGATCAGCACCCTGGATTCCGGGATCGAGTACACCGCCACCGATCTGGCGCTGAGCATTCGCGAGCGCGCCGACCACGACGCCGGGCTGTTCGCCACGCTGAGTTTCGCGCGGGACCTGTTCGACGACGAGACCGTGGACGTGTTCGCCTACCGCTTCGTGCGACTGCTCGCGGCCGTGGTCACCAGCTCCGAGACGCCCATCGGCGATCTGCCGCTGCTCGGTGACGACGAATACGAACTGCTCACGCGGGTAGAGGATCCGGCGCCGGCCACCCGGCTGCTGCCGGACCTGCTGGCCGCCGGAGCCCGGCTCGGCCGGGACCGGGTCGCGGTGCGCTATCGCGGGCATTCGCTGACCTACGGCGAGTTCGACGACTACTCCTCGCAGCTCGCGCGGGTGCTCATCGATCGCGGGGTGGCGCCGGAAACCCTGGTCGCCGTGGCGTTCCCGCGGTCGTTCGAGGCCGTGGCCGCCGTGCTCGCGGTATCCAAGTCCGGTGGCGCGTACGTGCCCGTGGATCCGACCGACGCCGCCCTCGCGGCGCAGCGGATCACCGAATCCGGTGCGGCCGTGGGTATCACGGTCAAGGCGTTCCTGCCGGTGCTGCCGGCCACGGTCGACTGGCTGTGCCTGGACGACGCCGACACCGACGCCCGGTGCGTGGCCGAGGCCACCGACCCGGTCACCGACGCCGATCGCAACGCGCCGCTGCGCGCGGGCCATCCCGCCTACGTCGTGCACACCGCGGGCACCCGCGGCGTGGTCGTCACGCACGCCGGTGCGCAGGGCCTGCTCGACTCGGTCGTGAACCGGTTCGGTCTCGACACCGCCAGCCGAGTGCTGCACGCGGGCAGTCCCGCGGACGATCTCTCGGTCCTGGAATGGCTGTCCGCCTTCGAGATCGGGGCCACGCTGGTCATCGCGCCCGCCGCCGCCACCGAGGGGCAGGCACTGGCCGACGTGATCCGCGCCGAACAGGTCACCCATGTCCTGCTGACCCCGCGGATCGCCGACACGCTCGATCCGGGATCGCTGCCCGGGGTGCGACTGATCGCGGTGCGCGGACAGAGCGGCCCGGAGCTGGTCGGCTCCTGGCAGCGGCCCGAACGCGCCTTCCGGCAGCTGCACGGCCCGGCGGAAACCACCGTCGTGGCCACAGTCGGCGAGCCCGCCCCCGGCCGGCACCTGACCATCGGCCATCCGGTCGACGGCCTGTCGGCCCTGATCCTGGACGACCGCCTCAACCCGGTGCCGCCCGGCGTGCCCGGCGAGCTCTACCTCACCGGTCCCGCCCTGGCCCGCGGGTATCTCGCCCGCCGCGCCACCACCGCCGTGCGCTTCGTGGCCAACCCCTGGGGCGCCCCCGGCTCGCGGATGCTCCGCACCGGTGACCTGGTGCGCTGGTACGCCGCGCCCAAGGCCCGCAACGGCAACGCCGCGCTGGCCACCGTGGACTGGGAGATCGAGTACCTGGACCACACCGCGCCCGCCGACGAGTTCGACGCCGAGTACCTGGCGCGCGCCCGGGCGGCCGCGGCCGCCGCGCCGGCTCCCCGCCCCGAGTTCGGGATCCTCGCGTCCGGCTCGCCGTCCGCCGCCGGTCGCCCCGCGACCCCGGTGACCGCGCGCCGCGACCTCCCGCCCCGCACCGAGCCCAGACCCTCCAGATCCGACCGGTCCGCGCCCCCCAGCACGAGTTTCACCGACAACAACGAGGATTGGGCCACCACCCAGGTCCTCCCGGTGATCAAGTCCGACGGACCCCCCACCAGCGTGAAGCTACGCGCGGTGGACCCCTCGACCCTGGGCCCCGACTTCGCCCCCCGAGTCCCCGCGGTCTCACCCCCCGCCCCCCGGACCCCCACGGACCCCCACGGTCCGGCCGACACCCATCGCCCCGCCGCACCGGGTTCGAACGAGTCCGCGCCCGCCGCACCCCGATTCGATGCCGCGGAGTCCGAGGCACAGGCCCCGAGCCCCGCCGACGAACGCGCCCTCGCCGACGCGTACCGCTCCGGCGCCGTTGGCGCGCAGCCCGCCGAGCCGGTGGATCGTGCTGTGCCGCAGCGTTTCGGCGGCGATGTCGCCGAGTCGGCGTCGTCCAGCATCGCGGGTGCGAGGGCGGATGAGGCTCGTGCCCCGGGCGCACCCGACGATCGCACGTGGGCGGAAGCTCGCCGCTCGGGTGCTACATCCCCGAACGACTTCGCGCCCGGCGCATCCCGTTTCGATGATGTAGAGGGCGAGGCGCAGGCCCCCAGCCCGGCCGACGAGCGGGCCCTGGCCGATGCGTATCGGTCCGGTGCCGTTGGTGCGCAGCCCGCCGAGTCGGTGGATCGTGCTGTGCCGCAGCGTTTCGGCGGCGAGGCCGCAGACCCGGAGTCGCGTCGCGGCGCGACCGATTTCGAATCCGCCGCTGCTGCGGCGCGGGGTTTCCGTGACGCCGAGGGTGGCGAGCGGGCCCCCGATCCAGAGGACGAGCGCGCGCTTGCCGACGCCTATCGCTCGGGTGCGGTCGCTCCCGAAGCGGTTACTCCCTCCACCTCGCGGTTCGCTGCAGCGGACGAGGAGCACGCTCCCGATCCCGCCGACGAGCGGGCGCTGGCGGACGCCTACCGGTCCGGGGCGCTCGGTGGGCAGACCGCCGAGCCGGTGGATCGTGCTGTGCCGCAGCGCTTCGGAGGCGAGGCCGTTGACCCGAGCCGGGACCGATTCGGGGACGAGGGCCCGGCCGAGGCGGGGCGCGCCCCGAGTGCGGCCGACGAGCGGGCGCTGGCCGACGCCTACCGGTTCGGGGCGGTGGAACCCGGTGGGGTTACGCCTGCCGCGGCGCGGTTCGACGACGCGGACGGCCGGGAACAGGCACCCGATCCGGCGGACGAGCGGGCGCTGGCCGAGTCCTACAAGGCCGACCTGTCGGCGGAGGACGCCGCGTGGCGAGCCGGGGGACTGGCCTACTCGGCCGCGGGCGAAGGTATTTCGCTGCCGGGCGGGCGGGAACCGAGTGGATCGGCGGACTTCGGCGGGGCCGACGCGCCCGCGCGATTCGACGACTCGATCGACGAGATAGACCATCGCGCGCTGGCCGACGCCTATCGGGCGGGGTCGCAGGGCGATTCGGTGGGCGCGCTGCCCGCGCGCTCCGGTAGCGACGTGAGCGAGCGCCCGGACAGCGCCGCGGACCATGCGGCGGCGGATGCCTTCCGCGCGGATTCCGATGTGGAGCAGAACGACTGGCGGTTGAGCGGAACGGCCCACTCGGCCGCCGGTGAAGACCGGGGCGCCGCCGCATCCCGGTTCGCCGCCGACGACGTGGCGCCGGATGAGATCGATCACCGGGCCCTGGCCGACGCCTACAAGGCCGACGCGGTCGCGGATGCGGCGGGGGAGAACCTCTCGCCCGCGGCGGAATTCGACGAAGCCGAGGCGCAGCGCGCCAGCGCCGCCGCGGACCGCGCGCTCGCCGAGGCATACCGCTCCGATACCGGGGTGGGTGCGGGAGCCGGGGTCTTCGGGCCGCCGGTGGACTCCGAGCCCGCGCCGGAACCGTCCGTGGACAAGGCGTTCTCGGGGTTCGGGGAGCCGATCGCCCCGCAGCGGGGCGCGGACACCGCGCACCGGGGCGGGGAACAGACCGCGTTCGGTGCCGACCGGACAGCCACCACACAGACCGGCGCTGACGGCGAGACCGCCGATGGTTCGGTCGGTCCGTCGGACGCTCGCGGCGACTTCGCCGACGCGGGCTCGCGTGCGGACCGGACAGCCGTGGCCCCGCAGACCGGCACCGGTGCCCTCCGCGAGACCGCCGACGGTGCCGTTCGGTCCTCGGACGTTCCCGCCCGCAGCGACTTCGCCGCTGACGGTGACCGGCCCGATGCCGCCGTCGAGAACGACCGGGCGGCTGCCATCTCCAACGCCGACGATGCGGTGGACGCGCCCGGCGACATCGCCGCCGACGAACGCGCCGCATCCGCCGAGCCGGCTCCGGCCGCCGCTCCGCCCGCCGGCCCGCGGCTCACCGCGGTCGGCAAGGTGTCCGCGCTCCCCGCCGGTGCGGTGAGCCTGCTCGAGGTCGAGCCCTCGGGGCTGTGGGTGCGGGCCATCACGCTCGACATCGCGGCCGACGTGTCCGGGACCCGGGTCCGGCGTTCGGTCGCCACCCTGCTGGACAGACATCCCGCGCTATGGTCCCGACTACGCCGCGACGGCGACGCCGTGGCCATGGACATTCCGGGCGCGCCCAGCCGCGGGGATGCCGTGGTGTGGCAACTCGATCCGTCCGTCGAGGCCGTCGGCGACCCCATCGAAGCGGTGATCCACGCGGCCGCCGCCGAGATGGACCCGGAGAAGGGCCGCAACATCCGCTTCGTGCTCATGGCCGGCGTGGAAGCCGACCCGGGTGTCGAAGCCGGGGACCGGCCCGCCGCCGTACTGGTCGTGGTCGCCAACGGCCTCGTCGTCGACGACACCTCCTGGCGCACCATCATCGAAGACCTCACCGCCTCCTGGTCCGGCGGCCACGCCACCCCGCCCAGCGCGGACGCACACCCGCTCGGCATCGCCGCCGCCCTCGCCGACCGCGCCGCCGAATCGGACACCCTCGGCGAATTGCCCTGGTGGCGAGCCACACTCACCGGCGCCGAACCCGGCATGGACCTCGAACAGGCCCTCGGCGGCGAGGACGGCCCCGTCGGCCGCGGCCGGGTGTCGGTTTCCATCACCGGCGAAGGCGCGGCCGCCGTCGACACGGTCGCCCGCCGCTACCACGCCACCATCGACGAGGTCCTGCTCGGCGCCCTCGCGGTCGCCCTGCTCGACGACAGCGTCGAATCGTCCAGGCACGCCATCGGATCGGTGGTCCGGCTCGTCGCCGACGGCCGCGTCCCCGGCGACAAAGCCGGGCACCGCACCGTCGGCGCGTTCAGCACCGCGTACCCGTTCGCGCTGCGCCTCACGGGCGTGGACTACGCCGAGGTTCGCCGGGGCGGCGACGCCGCGGGATCGGTCATCGAACAGATCCGCGACCACTGCCGCGAAGTGCCCTCGCAGGGCGTCGGCTTCGGACTGCTCCGGCACCTGAACCCCGACACTGCCGCCGAGACCGCGGCGCTCCCGGTGGGCCGCATCGGCTTCCGCTACCGCGATCTGCGACCCGCCCGGGTGTATCCGGAACCGGTCGCCGACGATCTGTACCTGGACGTCACCGTCGACACCACCCAGGACGGCCTGGTCGCCCGCTTCGACTTCGCCGGTGCGGTCCTGGACCTCGAACAGATCAAGAAGCTCGTGGAAGGCTGGGTGCAGGCCCTCGGCGGACTTGCCGAACATGGACGCGCGGTCAATTCGTAACGCATCGGCTACCGTCACGATGGGATAGCCCGTAGGGTCTCCACCCGAGGCCCGTATGCGCTGCGAGTCCGGCCGGACATCCGGTCGAGAACCCGAATGCGGGGTAGATCTACCGGCACACGAACCGATAGTGAAGGTGTGAAACTTGATTCGTCGACATGTCCGCACTCGGCTTGCAAGTCGCAGGCGCGGTGCCCGCACCGCCGCTTTCATGGCCGTGACGGCAGTACTCACCGGTCTGGTGACCGGTGTCGGCACCCCCACCGCCGCTGCTGATCCGATCATCGACAACAAGAAGTTGCTGGGCGATCCGGTCGCACCGGACGGGTCGAAGATCACCAAGGCGGAGATGAAGGACGGCCGCAACATCCGGCTGTACGTCTACTCCGCGGCCATGGACGCCACCTTCCCCGTCGACGTGCAGCGGCCCGCCGACACCTCCGAACCGCGCCCGACCCTCTACCTGCTCAACGGCGCGGGCGGCGGCCAGGACGACGCCTCCTGGGTGAAGAAGACCAACATCGTCAACGGCTTCCTCGCCGACAAGAACGTCAACGTCGTGCAGCCCATCGGCGGCAAGTGGTCCTACTACATGGACTGGCAGCAGGACGACCCGACGCTCGGCCGCAACAAGTGGAAGACGTTCTTCACCGAGGAACTGCCCCCGCTCGTCGACGGCGCCCTCGGCACCAACGGCGTGAACGCGATCGCCGGCATCTCCACCTCCGGCACCACCGTGCTCTCGCTGCCCGAGGCCAAGCCCGGCCTGTTCCGCGCCGCCGCCGCGTACAGCGGCTGCGCCCAGTTCGCCGATCCGGTCGGCCGCGAGTTCATGCGCCTGACCGTCGAGACCTGGGGCGGCGGCAAGCTGGAGAACATGTTCGGCCCCGAGAACTCCCCGGCGTGGGCCGAGAACGATCCGGTCATCAACGCCGAGAAGCTGCGCGGCACCGACCTGTACATCTCCACCGGCAACGGCCTGCCCGGCCAGTGGGACGGACTCAACGGCCCGTACACCCTGCCGGGCAGCTACGGCCTCGCCAACCAGCTGATCATCGGCGGCGTCATCGAGGCGGGCACCAACTACTGCACCGCGAACCTCAAGAACAAGCTGGATTCGCTGAACATCCCGGCCACGTACAACTTCCGCAGCAGCGGCACCCACTCGTGGGGCTACTGGAACGACGAGTTCATCGCCTCCTGGCCGGTACTCGCCCGCGGCCTCGGATTGTAAGTAGGCCTTCCCGCCTCCCCGAATATTCAGCGCCCGGCATGGGAGCCGTTGACTGATTCGCTCGCGTAGTGCGGTCCGGTGCGGCACCCGTTTCGGGCGTACCCGGGGAGTTACCCCGATCTCACGAGATCAGTTGTTGCTTTCGGCCGCTTCGCCCTTCGGGGCGGGGCGGCCGAACTCGTGCTGTGGGGGAGTCGGATGTGGGTCGTGAGCTTGCGGTCCTCGATCGACCCGCCAACTTTGTGGGGTCGACTCAAACAAAAGTTTGGTTGGCCTTAAAATCTCGGGGTGGAGACCGAGCAGGCCGCGCGCCGTAGGCAACCGCACCGCGTGCGTTCGGCCGCGGTGCTGCTCGGACCGGCGTTCGTCGCCGCCATCGCCTACGTCGACCCGGGCAACGTGGCCTCGAACATCAGCGCGGGAGCGCAGTTCGGGTACCTGCTGGTGTGGGTCATCGTCATGGCCAATGTCATGGCCGGGCTCGTGCAGTTCCTGTCGGCCAAACTCGGACTGGTCACCGGGCTGTCGCTGCCGGAAGCCGTGCGCGACAGGGCGAGCCGCCCGGTCCGGCTGGCCTACTGGGCGCAGGCCGAAACCGTCGCCATGGCAACCGATCTCGCCGAGGTCGTCGGCGGGGCCATCGCGCTGCATCTGCTGTTCGGCCTGCCGCCGCTGCTCGGCGGCCTGATCACCGGGCTGGTCTCGCTCGCCCTGCTCGCGGTGCAGAACCGGCGCGGGCAGCGGCCCTTCGAGCGCATCATCATCGGCATGCTGGCGGTCATCGCCGTCGGCTTCCTGGCGTCGGTGTTCATCTCGCCCCCTTCGGTTTCCGGCACCCTCGGCGGCCTCGTGCCGCGCTTCGACGGCACCGAGAGCGTGCTGCTGGCCGCCGCCATGATCGGCGCCACCGTCATGCCGCACGCGGTGTACCTGCACTCGGGGCTCGCCCGGGACCGGCACGGCACCCCCGAACCCGGTCCGGCGCGCGTCCGGCTGCTGCGCATCACCCGCTACGACGTCGGCCTGGCCATGCTGCTGGCGGGCACGGTGAACCTGGCCATGCTGCTCATGGCCGCGAGCACCCTGCGCGGGCGCGACGGCGTGGACTCCATCGAATCCGCGCACGCGGCGGTGCGCGAAACCCTCGGTCCCGCCGCCGGATTGCTGCTCGCGGTCGGTCTGCTCGCCTCGGGCCTGGCCTCCACCTCCGTCGGCGCCTACGCCGGCGCGATGATCATGCAGGGCCTGCTGCGCCGCCACATCCCGCTGCTGGTGCGCCGCGTCGTCACCCTGATCCCCGCCCTGGTCGTCCTGGCGCTCGGTGTCGACGCCACCCGGGCGCTGATCGTCTCGCAGGTGGTGCTGTCCTTCGGCATCCCGTTCGCGCTGATCCCGCTGGTGCGCTTCACCGCCGACCGCACCCTCATGGGCGACGACGTGAATCGCCGCCTCACCACCGCGCTGGCCTGGCTGGTGGCCGCCGTCATCTCGGCGCTGAACATCGCGCTGATCTACCTGACGATCACCGGAAACTAGGCCGGCGCAAGCGAAGTCGCTCGCTCCGTAGTGGGAGCGAGCGACTTCGTACATCGGGGTACCCGCGGCGCGGCCGAATCGCCCTGCCGCCGACGGCTACTGCGCGAAGACCGCCTTGCGCTTGCCGAGCATCGCCGTCGCGCCCTCGGCGAAATCGGGGGAGCGCAGCAGCTCCACCTGACCCTCGGCCTCCGCGGCCAGCGCCCCGTCCAGCGACGTGAGCGCCGCGCCGTTCAGCGCGCGCTTGGTGAGCTCGATGGCCCGGCGCGGCCCGTGCGCGAGCTTGTCCGCCGCCGCCTCGACCTTGGCGTCCAACTCGTCCGCGGACAGCACGCCCGTGACGAGCCCGTGCTCGAGCGCCTTGCTCACCGGCAGCCGCTCACCCAGCAGCGCCATCTCCGCGGCGAGCGGGCGACCGGCGGCGGCCGCGACCATGGCCGCCGCGCCGCCGTCGGGCATGAGCCCGATATTGATGAACGCCAGCAGCAGGTACGCGTCGTCCGAGGCGTAGGTCAGATCCGCCGCGAGCGCGAACGCCACCCCGACCCCCGCCGCCGCACCCCGTAGCCGCGCGATAACCGGAACGGGGGCGTCGACGATCGCCTTGATCATCCGATTCGCCGCGACCATGGTCATCTCCGGCGTGATGCCCCGCGCCGCCTCACCGGGACTGGCAGACAGATCCGCGCCCGTGCAGAAGTCGCCGCCCTCGCCGGTCAGTACGATCACCCGCACGGCCGGTTCCGCCGCCGCGGCCAGCACGGTTTCGCCGAGACCGACCATGGTGTCGTAGTCGATGGCATTCTTGCGCTTGGGATTGGTGATGGTGATGCGCAGCACCCGCCCGTCGAGCACGGCGGTGTAGCCCGGGGTCGTCGCGGCAATGCTCATCGGTACTCCTGCCCGCGTGCGGCGAATTAGCCCGCGCGATGTGTTCAGCTGTGCGAATTGTGGTTAACTTAGGGTGACTCGTCCGGCACTGTCAACAGCCGGTGCCGTACGGAAGGAGAAAGTGCATGGTCGCCGATCGCAGCGAGGTGGGCCTCGCCGATGCGCGACCGGCCGCCGAGCCCGGCCCCCGACGGCGACCCAAGAATCGCAAGGCGCAGATCGTGCGGGTGGCCGCGCGAGCCTTCGCTGAGCGGGGCTATCACCCCGTCGGAGTGGACGAGATCGCGGCCGAGGTCGGCATCTCCGGACCCGCGCTGTACCGGCACTTCCACAACAAGTACGCCATGCTGGTCGCCGCCGCCGAAATGGGCGCCCAGCAGTTGCTCGACGCCGCCAAGGCCGCCGACGACCCGACCCTCGAACCGGAACCGCGACTCACCGCGCTGTTCCGCGGCATCACCGAATACACCATCGACTGCCGTCGCGAGGGCGGGCTGTACCGCTGGGAACGCCGCTACCTCGAACGCGAGGACCGCGCGCGCATCCGCGTCATCTACACCGAACTGCACGCCACCATGGAAGCGGCCATCGCCGCGCTGTACCCCGACGCCGAGCCCGCCGACATCAGCCTGCGCGCGGCCGCCGTGCTCAGCGCGATCGGCAGCGTCACCGCACATCGCACGGCCCTGTCCAACACCCGCCTGGTCGGCCTGCTCAACGAGATCTGCTGGGACATCCTGCGCGCCGACCTGCCGCCGGTGCCGCCCATGCCCGCCGGCGACCCGATCGTGCGCGGGCTCCCCGTCATCTCCAAGCGCGAGCAGTTGCTGACCGAGGCCATCCGCATCTTCGGCCGCCAGGGCTATCACGAGGCCAGCATCGAGGAGATCGGCGCGGCCGCGGGCATCAACGCCTCCAGCGTGTACCGATACTTCGCCAGCAAGGCCGACCTGCTGGCCGCGGCTTTCCATCGCACCGGCGAGCGCGTGGCCATCGCCAACGCCGAGGCGCTCTCGGAGGCCACCAGCCGCTCCGACGCCGCCGTGCGCATCGCCGACCGCTTCGCCCGGATGACCTTCCACATGCCGGAGATCCTGCCGGTGTACTTCGCCGAATTCTCCAATCTGCCCGCCTCCGAACAGCATCGGCTGCGGTCGATCCAGCGGCAGAACGTCCTGGAATGGGCCAACCTGCTCGAGGGCGATCAGGTGGAGGCGCGATTCCGCGTGCACGCCGCCATCGGTCAGGTCGTCGACGTCGGCCGCCGCCTGCGCTTCGATCCGCGTCCCGCGCAACTGGCCCGGGTGGCGGCGCTGATGAGCGCGGTCCTGCTGGGCGCGGACGCCGCCAACCGGGCCGAGCCGGAGAACTAGCCGGCCCGGGTGCCGGGTCCGTCATCCGGACCGGGCGCCGGGCTCGTCACCGGCGTGCGCGCCGTAGCCCGGCACCGGCGCGAGCGCCCCGGCCCGTCAGACCCGATGCCGCATCCGGAACAGCGCCCGCGCCATGCGCAGTCGCTGTGGATGCCGGTCGAAGGTCCCCATATCCACCGGATCGCGCCGCCGCTTCTCCACAATCGCCTGCGGCCGGGCGAATTCGCGCAAGCGCGCGGTGTCCCGGATCCGGCCCGGTCCGTGCACCCCGTACGCCGGGGCGGCGTTGACCGTCACCAGTTCGGTGCGCAGACGCTCGGCGAACTCGGGCACACTGCGCAGATCCCGGGTGAAAACCGCTACGGGGAGCGATCTTTCGTGCCCGTTGACGCGCTCCACCGCCTCGTCCATGGTCGCCACCTTGTTCACGATGAGCACCGGGCCGGTGGCCTCACCGGTGGCGGCCAGGCTGACCTCCGGAACATCGGTCAGCACGATGGGTTCGATATAGGGCTCGCGAATCGACTCCAGACTGCCCACCACCGGACGGCCGCCCCGGGTGAGGGCGTCGCGCACCTGGCGGCGGACCACGTCGGACTGCGTGTCCAGCGTCATCGGCCCGTAGGAGGCGCGCCGGTCGGCGGCCGGGCGCAGCCGCCTGGCCTGCTCGGCCACCAGCTCCAGGAACGGTTCGTACACCGATTCCGCGACGTACACCCGGTGCACGCCCGCGGGTTGCTGCCCGGCGTTGGCCATGGACCCGTACACCGCCGCGGCCGCGGCGAGATCGAGCCGCGCGTCGACCTGCACGATCATCGCGCCGCGCCCGCCCGGCTCGATCACCAGGGGCGTGGCGCTCTGCGCGCACAGGGCGGTGACCTCACGGGCGCCCGCCGCCGATCCGGTGTAGGCGATCTTGTCCAGCCGCGCCCGGCAGAGGGCGGCGGCGGTGGAGCCGTCGCCGGTGACCACCTGCAGCACAGGCTGATTGGGGGACAGCCTGCTCCAGCTGTCGGCCAGCCACGCGCCGACGCCCGGGGTCAGCTCGCTGGGTTTGAAGACGACGGCGTTGCCGGCGGCCATGGCGCAGGCGATCGAATTCATCGGTGTGAGAACGGGATTGTGCCAGGGGCCGAGCACCCCGACCACGCCGAGCGGCCGGTAGCCGACCACGCCGGGTTCGGTGCGGCGGAACCACGACCGGGCGCGGGTGGGGCGGCCCAGCGTCTTCTCCGCATGGCGCGCAACCCAATCCAGATGCTCGACCGCCAGGGTCACCTCGATGGCGGCATCCATCCGGGGTTTGCCGGTCTCGGTGCTGATGAGCTCCACCAGATCCCGGGTGCCGCGCGCGATCACGCGTTTCCAGTCCAGCAGCCAGCGCCGCCGCCCCGCGAATCCCAGTGCCGCCCACCACTGTTCGGTGGTGCGAGCCGAGCGCACCGCGCGGGTCAGCTCACCGGCGCCCATGATGGCGAAATCACCGACGACCTCGCCGGTGCGTGGATCGTACGATGTCAGTACCTTCGGTCGGCCCGTTCCCGTGCGCACCGTGGCCCGCGGCGGATGGGATTCCGACCGCGGCTGCGCAGACTCGGCCATGGTCACCCTCTCGTGGCCAATGAAATTCTCCCCGTCCCGCCAGACTATGGGGCGGTGCGCGGACCCGACAAGGGACGAAAATTGGCACAAACCGCCCGGTCTGCGCCCGGAACAGCGGCTATTCGTAAACCCCCCGGTTTGTGACCAAGCACACGTTTGCCAGATAGCTGCTTCGGCAAAGAAACGTCCTCGAAACTGGTGCCCCGGTAACATCGCGCACGGTGGAGTGGATCATCCCGGATGGGATGTGGGGACCTGCCGAAACGGGGCGACAGAATTGCCCGCCTATGCCGATAGTGGAGAGTTGATGCCGAGCTTGGACAAACCGGATTCGCAGACCGCGGAAACGCACAGCATAGGGAGCGAACCGGCCGTTTTCGTCGAGGACGTCCGCAAGTCCTTCGGCGAGGTGCACGCGCTACAGGGCATCAGCTTCACCGCCGCCCGCGGTCAGGTCCTGGGCATTCTCGGCCCCAACGGCGCCGGCAAGACCACCACCGTCAAGGTTCTGTCCACCCTGCTGCGCCCCGACTCCGGCATCGCTCGCGTCGCCGGGCACGACGTCCGCAAAGATCCGGCAGCCGTGCGCCGCTCGATCATGATGACCGGCCAGTACGCGGCCCTGGACGAGAACCTGTCCGGCCGCGAGAACCTCGAACTCTTCGGTCGCCTGATGGGCCTGCCGCGCAAGGCCGCTCGACAGCGCGCCGACACCCTCCTCGAGGAATTCGACCTCACCGGCGCGGGCCGCCGCGCGGTCCGGCACTACTCCGGCGGCATGCGCCGCCGCGTAGACATCGCCTGCGGGCTCGTGGTCCGGCCCGAGGTCGTCTTCCTCGACGAACCCACCACCGGCCTGGACCCGCGCAGTCGCCAGGGCGTCTGGGATCTGGTCAACGCCCTCAAGACCCAGGGCATCACCGTCCTGCTGACCACGCAGTACCTCGAAGAGGCCGACGTGCTCAGCGACAACATCATCGTCATCGACAAGGGCACCGTCATCGCCGAGGGCACCGCCGACGCCCTCAAGGAGAAGACCGGCGGCAGCTACTGCGAGATCGTGCCGCTGGATCCGAGCGATCGCGCCAAGGCGCTCGACGCGCTGGGCGAACTGGTGCCCGACGCCGTGCGCACCGAGACCACCTCCGGCGACCGCATCTCCATCCCCGCGCCCGACGGCGCGGGCACGCTGTCCGACGCCCTGCGCAAGCTCGACGCGGCGGGCATCAAACTCGCCGACATCGGCCTGCGCCGGCCCTCGCTCGACGACGTGTTCCTTACCCTCACCGGACACGGCTCCGAGGCGCCGGCGTCGGAGGCCGCGGCTGTGGTGCCGAAGCCCGCCGCGGCGAAGCCGGTCGTGGAGAAGGCCGCCGCCGAAGTCAACACCACCGACGACGCGACCGCCGACGACACCGCCGCGGACAAGCCGGCGGAGAAAGCGGCCGCCGAGTGAGCGCCCCCGCCGCCGCGGCGGTCGGCACACAGCTCTTCTCCGGCATGCCGGAAGCCAGACCCAACAGCTTCGCGCAGTGGCGGGCGCTGACCGGACGCATCGTCTGGGTCATGGCCACCAAGGGCGAACTCGTCGTCGCGGTCTTCATCCCGCTGGTCTTCACCCTCGGCTTCTACCTGCCGCTGAAATTCATCATGTCGATCAAGGGCATCGACTACGCGCAGTACGTCATGCCGATCATCGTGCTGCAGACCATGTCCTTCACGATGATGTCGAACGCCCAGCTGGCGGCGTTCGAAGCCATGACCGGACTCAACACCCGCATGCAGACCATGCCCATCGGCAAGATGGTCCCGCTGCTGGCCCGGCTGTCCGCGGGCCTGGTGCGCTCGGTGGTCTCGCTCGCCGCGGCCCTGGGCTGGGGCTACCTCATCGGCTTCCGGTTCGTCGCGGGCTGGCAGCAGGCGCTGTGGTTCGTGCTGTTCTCCCTGGCCGTGGGCACCGTGCTGGCCATCGGCGCGGACGGGCTCGGGTCGCTGACCAAGAGCCCGGAATCGCTGAGCCAGGCCCTGACCCTGCCGACGCTCATCTTCGGCATGCTGTCCTGCGGCTTCGTTCCCGAGGCCGGATTCCCGGCGTGGATCCGGCCGTTCGTACGCAATCAGCCGATCTCGCAGTTCTCCTTCGCACTGCAGGACATGGCCGAGGGCGGGGTGACCTGGCAGGTGCTGTGGGTGCCGCTGGTGTGGTTGATCGGCGGCGCGGTGGTCTTCACGCCGCTGGCCGTGTGGGCGAGTGTGAGGCGATCATGAGTACTGTCATCGCGGCCGAACCGGCCACCGGCGCGCGCGCCGAAGCGGATTCGTGGGCCGGCCATCAGCCGCTGCCCGTCGTGCCCTCGCGCAACGAGAAGTCCCTGCGAATCTGGCTGGAACAGAGCCTCATCCAGTGCAAGCGGCTGCTCATCGGGTGGTCGCGCGATCCCGCGACCACCGTGCAGACCCTGCTCTACCCGGCGGCCACGCTGCTCATGTTCCGGGTGGTGCTCGGCGATTCGATCACCCAGGCCACCGGCATGCCCAGCATCTACGGCACCGTGCCGATGATCATGCTGGTGGCGGCGATGTCCGGCTCGGTGGTCTCGGCGCTCGGTTTCAAGGTGGAGAAGGCGACCGGCCTGCTCGGGCGGTTCCACACCATGCCGACGCACCGGGCCGCCGGATTGACCGGACGGCTGCTGGCCGAGGCGATCCGGGTGCTCGTCACCTCGATTTTCGTGCTGCTGGTCGGGCTGTGCCTGGGCTTCCGCTTCTGGTTCGGCCCCGCGGCATCGATCGCCATGCTGTTGATTCCGGTGTTGTTCGCCATCGGTTTCGCGGTGCTGGTGACGGCGCTGGCGACCATGTCCGAGGGCATCATGCTGGTGTCGATCATCGGCATCATCAGCAACCTGCTCATGTTCTTCAACTCCGGATTCGTGCCGACCTTCGCCTACCCGCAGTGGTTGCAGTCGACCGTGGAGAACCAGCCCATGAGTACCGCCATCGACGCCATGAAGGGCCTGGCCTTCGACGGCCCGATCGCCACCCCGCTGTTGAAGACGGTGGCGTGGTCGGTCGGCATGATCGTGGTGTTCGCCTACCCCGCGGTGCGCGGTTACCGGAAGGCCGCCGAGACCGGGGCGTGAAAATTCGTCCTGCATGCGAGCTTTGGGTGTGTCGCCGAGTCAGGAACCGGGTGTGTCGTGGGTCACGCTAGGCTGAGTCCATGTCTTACCTGGTTACCGGGGCAACCGGGTTCATCGGCCGCTTCCTGATTCCCGAACTCCTCGAACGCGGCGAGCCCGTCCACGTGCTCGTGCGCCCCGGCGAGGACTCGGTGCTGCGGTTCAACCGCTGCCTGCGCGCCTGGGACGCCGAGGGCCGGGTTCGTCCCGTGCGCGGCGACCTCGGCGCGCCGGGGCTCGGGGTCGATCCGGGCTGGGTCGCCGCGCACCGGGGTTCGATAACGCACGTCATCCACCTCGCCGGCGGCCACGACGCCACCGGCGACGGGGGCGGCACCCGCCGCGTCGCCGAACTCGCCGCGACCCTGGAAGCGGGCCGGCTGCACCATGTGTCGACCGTGCACGTGGCGGGCGGCTGGAACGGCACCTTCACCGAGGACATGCTCGACGTGGGGCAGCAGCTCGGCACGCCGTATCAGCGCGCCATGCTCGCCGCCGAACAGGCCGTCCGCGAGCAGGATTCGGTGCCGTGGCGGATCTACCGGCCCTCCATCGTCATCGGGCACTCCCGCACCGGCGAGATCGATCGCATCGAGGGGCCGTACTACTTCTTCCGGCTGCTGCGCATGGCCGCCCAACTGCCGCGCATCCTGCCGGTGGTCGCGCCCAAGCTCGGCGACACCAACATGGTCCCCGTCGACTTCGTGGCCCGCGCCCTGGCCCACATCGCGCACACCCCGGGCGGGGACGGGCAGACCTATCACCTGGCCGATCCTCGCGAACAGAGCGTCGCCGACGTCTTCAATCTCTTCGCCGACGAGGCCGGGGCGCCGCACCTGGTCGAGGTCATGCCCAAGCAGACCCTCGACATGACGCTCAAGGTGCCCGGCATGGGCTGGATGCTCAAACAGGTCGGCGTGCCCAACGACGTCATCGAGCACAGCGAGTTCGCCTGCCGCTTCGACACCGCGCGCACCGGGGCCGCCCTGGCGGGCAGCGACATCAAGGTGCCGCCACTGGCGGGGTACGCGCCGGTGATCTGGAAGTACTGGATCGAGAACTGGGTCTGACGTTCCGCGCTCCCGAGGCCCGGGATCGTGCGCCGGAATCAGGGCGTGGCGCTGGTCTCGCTCTCGTGCGCGTCCGGGAACTCCAGGGGGTCCGGGCGGCCGAAATCCCAGCCGACCCAGCGATTGCGATTCGTCCAGCCGACCAGGTCGTAGCGCCAGCGGAACGGCCAGGTGCGCGCGACCGTCATGAACAGGCCGCCGCCGAGCGCGGCGTAGTCGTCGTGCGCGGACAGCAGCGCCCGCTGCTGGCGCGGTGATCCGGTGAAGAAGGCGTCGAACATGGCGATCGCCTGCGCCTCGGTGAGCCGGCCCAGGCCGTAGACCCCGCGCATGCGCATCCAGTACACCAGTCGCGCCTGCCAGGGCCACAGCGCCTGCACCGGGTCCGTGCCCCGCTGCACCGCCGCGACGGCGGTGTCCACGAGCGCCAGCGAATCGGCCACGCAGTAGCCGGTGATGGGGTGCATCATGCCGCCCCGCGACCCGTACGGAATCACCTGTCCGAGGCCGGTTTTCGGCGGCGGGGTGTCGAGCGGATAGTGCGCGGCCTCGCTGGGCTCGTCGCCGCGTAGTCGAATATCGTGCGCGGCAAGGCGATTCAGGGTGCGCCGGCGCAACTCGTGCTGCGGCATGCCGCCGCGCAGGCCGAGGCTGGTCTCCTCGAAGATGACGGTGCCGTCGCCCAGCGGCACCGAGTACAGGAAGCTCGGCGGCTCGCCGGGGCCGGCGCCGTTCTCCGGCCGCCAGTCCAGCAGCAGGCCCTCGCCGGCCTTGACCATGGGCGCGGCGATGTCCTCGTCCACGAAAATGCCGTGCGCGCTGGCGGTTCGGCGCTTGGCGGGGGAGGGCATGCCGCGGGTGTCGAACACCGTGGCCGCCCGGACCTCGGTGCCGTCGGCCAGTTCCACGCGATGCGCCTGCACCACCCGGGCGCGCCCGGCGATCACGGTGGCGTCGTCGAGCGCGAGCGCCTCGTGCAGGCCCGCCTTGGACAGCACGGCGTACGGCCGGTCGATGCGGTGCGCGCTCTGCGTCCACACCACCGGCGCCTCGATCCGGCTGGCGATCACGGTGCGCGGCAACCACTCCGGCAGTTCGTCGACCCAGCACGAGTAGGTGGGCGGGAAGAGCCGGTCCGGCCGGGGATCGATCGCGACCACGCGCAAGCCGGCCCGCATCGCGCGATGCGCCAGCGCCCGCCCCGTGGGCCCGAGCCCCACCACGCACACGTCGGCGGCTGCGCCGACCTTCCGGCCACTCATACCCGCATTCAAACAGCCTGGTCCCCGGGCCGCCAGCACCCGGGCGACCTCGCACCCCCGGGGTCGCGAACCGGACGGTTCCGGCGAATCGGCCGTCTCGGTTCGGCACACCGCTCTCAACTGCGCGGACGGCGGCCGAAAAGATGTTTGAAACTGGTCGGTTTGATTGCAAGCAATCTTCGAGTTACCGACAGGGTTCGGGGACTACTTCGGCGTCACCCACGTGGTGATGTCCGCGTGCACCACCTCGAGCCCCGAGAGGTCGTAGATCGAGACCGGGACCACCAGGTTCTGCCCCTCGGTGATCGTGGCGAAGTCGGGGATCTCCGGGAGCTTCGCGACCGCGTGCAGGCTCGAGTTCGCTTTGGCCAGGTACTGCACGTTCATCGCCTTCGGGATCCAGCGATGCGTGCCGGGGACCGTCGCCTCGGACAGCATGCCCATGGCCACCTCGGCGAGGTTGCAGGCGGCGATCGCGTGAAAGGTGCTCAGGTGGTTGTGGATACCGAACCACTTGGGGGCGCTGACCTCGCACAGGCCCGGTTCCAGGCGGGTGACGGTCGGCAGGATCGTGCCGAAATAGGGGACCCGCGCGACCATGCCGAGGGAGAACAGGGTGTGGCCGAGCCGGTTGTCCGGCAGTTTCTTCCAGCCGCGGTAGGTGGCGGTCTCTTGTGTCATGCCGCTATCTTACTCAAAAGTAAGTTGTCCGGAACCCCTCGGGCGCGCCCGGGAAGCGATTGCCTATAGGTTGGATTCGCCCCCGAACGTGGTGGCTGTGACCAGCGCCATCGTCATCTCGCACGGATGTGGGGGGCGATTTGAAGTCCCCCCGGGGCGTGGGGCATACTGTTCAGGTTGCCCGCACCGGGTGGCGTCTGTTTTCTGGATAGACGCTGGTGGTGGCGGGTGAGAAGGACCAATCTCGTACTCCGCCGATATGGCTGGAGTGCGTCCGGGACAGGATTCCGAGGCTCGAGGATTACTTCGGGGCCGGAGAATGAGCGGATGGGCGACACGCCCGACCGCGTGGACCGGATAGAACCATGACAGATGAACAGCGGCGATGGATCGGGCCCGAGGGGCTTGGTCGTGTGGTGGCTGATGCGTCTTCGTGTGTTCGGACTGTGCAAATGAGGGTGTTTCGGGAGCGAAAGCTCCTGGGGCACAAACGTTAAGCGGAGAAAAGGACACTCAGCGTGGCGGGACAGAAGATCCGCATCAGGCTCAAGGCCTACGACCATGAGGCGATCGACGCGTCTGCGCGCAAGATCGTCGAGACGGTGACCCGTACCGGTGCCCGTGTCGTCGGCCCGGTGCCGTTGCCCACCGAAAAGAACGTGTACTGCGTCATCCGTTCGCCGCACAAGTACAAGGACTCGCGCGAGCACTTCGAGATGCGTACTCACAAGCGGCTGATTGACATCCTCGACCCCACGCCGAAGACGGTCGACGCTCTCATGCGTATCGACCTCCCGGCCAGTGTCGACGTCAACATTCAGTGACGGGGATTCCAGATATGACTGACAACAAGAGCAGGCCGGCTGCCGGCATCCTGGGAACCAAGCTCGGTATGACCCAGGTCTTCGACGAGAAGAACCGCGTTGTTCCGGTGACCGTCGTCAAGGCCGGTCCGAACGTGGTGACCCAGATCCGCACCGCCGAGCGTGATGGCTACGCCGCCATCCAGATCGCCTACGGCGCCATCGACCCGCGCAAGGTGAACAAGCCGGTTTCCGGCCAGTTCGCCAAGGCCGGTGTCACCCCTCGCCGCCACATCACGGAGATCCGCGTCGCCGACGTGGCTTCCTTCGAGGTCGGCCAGGAGATCGGTGCCGAGTCCTTCGCCGAGGGCAGCTACGTCGACGTGACGGGCACCTCCAAGGGCAAGGGCTTCGCCGGCACCATGAAGCGTCACGGCTTCGCGGGCCAGGGCGCCTCGCACGGCGCGCAGGCCGTGCACCGTCGTCCGGGTTCCATCGGTGGTTGCTCCACCCCGGGTCGCGTGTTCAAGGGCATGCGCATGTCCGGCCGGATGGGTAGCGACCGCGTGACCACGCAGAACCTCACGGTCCACAAGGTGGATGCCGAGAACGGTCTGCTGCTGATCAAGGGTGCGATCCCGGGCCGTCGCGGCCACGTCGTGATCGTCAAGAGTGCAGTGAAGGGTGGTGCCCGGGCATGAGCACCGAGACCAAGACCAACCTGACGCTCCCGGTCAAGGCCGTTGGCGGCAAGACCGAGGGCACCGTCGAGCTCCCCGCGGAGATCTTCGACGTGACCGCCAACATCGCGCTGATGCACCAGGTCGTCGTGGCCCAGCTGGCCGCGGCTCGCCAGGGCACGCACGCCACCAAGACCCGCGGCGAGGTCCGCGGCGGTGGGCGTAAGCCGTACCGCCAGAAGGGCACCGGCCGCGCCCGTCAGGGCTCGACCCGTGCGCCGCAGTTCGCCGGCGGTGGCACCGTCCACGGCCCGCAGCCGCGCGATTACACCCAGCGCCTGCCCAAGAAGATGAAGGTTGCCGCACTGCGTGGCGCCCTGTCGGACCGGGCCCGCAACGAGCGCATCCAGGTCATCACCGAACTGGTTGCCGGGCAGGCCCCGTCGACCAAGACCGCCAAGACCTTCCTTGCCGAGCTCTCGAGCCGCAAGCAGATCCTGGTCGTCATCGGTCGTGAAGATGTCGCCGCGTGGAAGAGCGTTGCGAACCTGCAGAACGTGCACCCGATCGCTCCCGATCAGCTGAACACTTACGACGTGCTGAAGGCCGATGAGGTCATCTTCTCCGTCGAGGCGCTCAACGCCTTCGTGCACGGCCCTGCCGAAGCTGCACAGGAGGAGAGCAAGTGACCACGATCGCCGACCCCCGCGACATTCTGCTGGCGCCGGTCATCTCCGAGAAGTCCTACGGACTGATCGAAGAGGGTACCTACACCTTCATCGTGCACCCGGACTCCAACAAGACGCAGATCAAGATCGCCGTCGAGAAGGTTTTCGGCGTGAAGGTGACCAGCGTCAACACCGCCAACCGTCAGGGCAAGCGCAAGCGGACCCGTGCCGGTTACGGCAAGCGCAAGAACACCAAGCGCGCGCTCGTGACCCTCTCGGCCGACAGCAAGCCCATCGAGATCTTCGGGGGCCCGGTCGCGTAAGCGCCTGGGAATCCAGAAAGTAGAGAAGACTCATGGCAATCCGTAAATACAAGCCGACAACCCCGGGTCGTCGTGGCTCCTCGGTGTCCGATTTCGCCGAGATCACCCGCTCGACCCCCGAGAAGTCGCTGCTGCGTCCGCTGCACAAGACCGGTGGCCGTAACGCGCAGGGCCGCATCACCACCCGCCACAAGGGTGGTGGCCACAAGCGTGCCTACCGCGTCATCGACTTCCGTCGCCTCGACAAGGACGGCATCCCGGCCAAGGTCGCTCACATCGAGTACGACCCCAACCGCACCGCCAACATCGCGCTGCTGCACTTCGCGGACGGCGAGAAGCGCTACATCATCGCGCCCAAGGGCATTGCCCAGGGCACGCCGATCGAGTCCGGCGCCGGCGCGGACATCAAGCCCGGCAACAACCTGCCGCTGCGCTCGATCCCGACCGGTACCACCATCCACGCGGTCGAACTGCGTCCGGGTGGCGGCGCCAAGCTGGCCCGCTCGGCCGGCATGAGCATCCAGCTGCTGGGTAAGGAAGGCGCCTACGCCGTCCTGCGTATGCCCTCCGGCGAGATCCGTCGCGTCGATGTGCGCTGCCGCGCCACCATCGGCGAGGTCGGCAACGCCGAGCAGTCGAACATCAACTGGGGCAAGGCTGGCCGCATGCGGTGGAAGGGCGTTCGCCCGACCGTCCGTGGTGTGGTCATGAACCCGGTCGACCACCCGCACGGTGGTGGTGAGGGTAAGACCTCCGGTGGTCGCCACCCGGTCTCCCCGTGGGGCAAGCCCGAGGGCCGCACCCGCAAGCCCAACCGTCCGAGCGACAAGCTCATCGTCCGCCGCCGCGGCAAGAAGCGTTAAGGAGGAGGTTAGAAATGCCACGCAGCCTGAAGAAGGGCCCGTTCGTCGACGATCACCTCCTCAAGAAGGTGGACGTTCAGAACGAGAAGGGCACGAAGCAGGTCATCAAGACCTGGTCGCGTCGTTCCACCATCATCCCCGATTTCATCGGGCACACGTTCTCGGTGCACGACGGCCGCAAGCACGTGCCGGTGTTCGTGTCGGACAACATGGTTGGACACAAGCTCGGTGAATTTGCGCCGACCAGGACGTTCAAGAGCCACGTCAAGGACGATCGGAAGAGCAAGCGGCGATGAGCACTGAAACTCAGAATCAGACCGCGCGCGCTACCGCCAAGCACGTGCGCGTGACGCCCATGAAGGCCCGTCGTGTTGTGGACCTGGTCCGCGGCAAGAGCGTTGCGGACGCGCTGAACATCCTGCGGTTCGCCCCGCAGGCCGCCAGCGAGCCGGTCGCCAAGGTCGTGGCTTCGGCCGCCGCCAACGCGACCAACAACCTCGGCCTGAACCCGGCCACCCTGGTCATCTCGACGGCTTTCGTCGACGAGGGCGCGACCATGAAGCGTTTCCAGCCGCGGGCCCAGGGCCGTGCGTTCCGGATCCGCAAGCGCACCAGCCACATCACCATCGAGGTCGAGAGCGTGCCCACCGTCGGCGCTGCCACTCGTAGCCGCCGGAACGGAGGGGAGAAGTAAATGGGACAGAAGATCAATCCCCACGGCTTCCGCCTCGGCATCACCACCGACTGGAAGTCGCGCTGGTACGCCGACAAGCAGTACAAGGAATACGTCGGAGAAGACGTCAAGATCCGCAAGCTTCTTGCCACAGGCATGGAGCGCGCGGGCATCTCGAAGGTCGAGATCGAGCGCACCCGTGATCGCGTCCGTGTGGATATCCACACCGCGCGTCCGGGCATCGTGATCGGCCGTCGTGGCGCCGAGGCCGACCGCATCCGTGCCGAGCTGGAGAAGCTCACCGGCAAGCAGGTGCAGCTGAACATCCTCGAGGTCAAGAACCCCGAGTCCGATGCGCAGCTCGTCGCCCAGGGTGTGGCCGAGCAGCTGTCGAACCGTGTGGCGTTCCGTCGCGCGATGCGCAAGGCCATCCAGTCGGCCATGCGTTCGCCGAACGTCAAGGGCATCCGCGTGCAGTGCTCGGGCCGCCTCGGTGGCGCCGAAATGTCGCGCTCGGAGTTCTACCGCGAAGGCCGTGTGCCGCTGCACACCCTCCGCGCGGACATCGACTACGGCCTGTACGAGGCCCGCACCACCTTCGGCCGCATCGGCGTGAAGGTGTGGATCTACAAGGGCGACATCGTCGGTGGCAAGCGTGAGGTCACCGCGACCGCCGCGCCGGCCGGCGACCGTGATCGTCCGCGTCGTGAGCGGCCGAGCCGCCCGCGTCGCTCGGGTGCCCAGGGCACGACCGCGACCAGCACTGAGGCCGGACGCGCCGCGACTGCGGTCGCGGATGCTCCGGCAGAGACGACCCAGGAGGGCTGACCTATGTTGATGCCTCGCAAGGTCAAGCACCGTAAGCAGCATCACCCCAGCCGTTCGGGCATGTCCAAGGGCGGCACCTCGGTTGCGTTCGGTGAGTACGGCATCCAGGCTCTGGAGCCCGCTTACGTGACCAACCGTCAGATCGAGTCGGCGCGTATCGCGATGACCCGCCACATCAAGCGTGGCGGCAAGATCTGGATCAACATCTACCCCGATCGCCCGCTCACCAAGAAGCCGGCCGAAACCCGCATGGGTTCCGGTAAGGGTTCGCCGGAGTGGTGGATCGCGAACGTGAAGCCCGGTCGGGTCATGTTCGAGATGTCCTACCCGAATGAGGAGACCGCTCGTGAGGCCCTGCGCCGCGCGATGCACAAGCTCCCCATGAAGTGCCGCATCGTGACGCGAGAGGAGCAGTTCTGATGGCTACCGGAACTCCGGCTGCAGAGCTGCGCGAGCTGACCGAAGAGGAGCTCGTCGCGAAGCTGCGCGAAAGCAAGGAAGAGCTGTTCAACCTGCGCTTCCAGATGGCGACGGGCCAGTTGCAGAACAACCGTCGTCTGCGTGTGGTCCGTCACGAGATCGCGCGTATCTACACGGTCATGCGTGAGCGCGAGCTCGGCCTGGCCACCGGTCCTGAAGGCAAGGGAGACGCCGCATGAGCGACGTAAAGGGCCCGGCCAAGACGCCGGCCAAGGCGGAGGAGCGGGGCCAGCGCAAGACGCGCATCGGCTACGTCGTCTCCGACAAGATGACCAAGACCATCGTGGTCGAGCTCGAGGATCGCGTGAAGCACAAGCTTTACGGCAAGATCATCCGCTCCACCTCGAAGGTGAAGGCGCACGACGAGAACGAGATCGCCGGCATCGGTGACCGCGTGCAGCTGATGGAGACCCGTCCGCTGTCCGCCACCAAGCGCTGGCGTCTGGTCGAGGTGCTGGAGAAGGCCAAGTAAGGTCGGCTTCACTCTCGGCGACAGTCGAAGTACGAAGGCCCGCTTCCCGTTTGGGAGGCGGGCCTTCGTCGTTTCCGGGTCTCGGTCAGAAGCTGCCCATGTCGGCCGACAGCCAGTGTTCGGGGGTCATGTACACGGCCACCTGCTCGCCGTGCGATTCCGCGAACTTCAGGTACTCCTCGACGGCGGCGGGCGGCAGATAGCGCGCGGCCATCTCCCGATGCTGTTCGGGCGTCATCTCGGTGACCTTGGTGATGGGTCCCTCGACGGTCACGTAGCGGACGGTGGGTTCCACGACCTGCACCATGAGGCTGAAGCGCCCCGCGGATTCCAGGGCGCGCATCTTGCGGGATTCGGGTCCGGTGAGGATCCAGAGATCGCCGCCGGGGGTGTACTGGTACCAGATGGGCAGGTTGAGTGGCGCCCGCCCGGGCTTCTCGGTGACGGCGAGCGCGCCGATGAGCGGCTGCGCGAGGAATTCCTGTCGATCTGCAATCGTCAGTGCCATGGGTCCCACAGTACTGAGAACGGGTGCGGATTCGGCCCGTCAGCGGGCCGGGGTGTGCAGGGCCTCCACCGTGCGGACCAGGGGAGCGAGTTCGGGGGAGAGGGCGGCCTCGTCGAGGGCCGCGCGCAGGGCGGCGTCGTTCGTCGGGCGGGCCTGTTCCAGGAGGGCGCGGCCGGTGTCGGTGACGTTGGTGTAGATGCCGCGGCGATCGTGGGGGCACAGGTAGCGGGCGAGCAGGCCGCGGTCCTCGAGCCGGGTGACCAGTCGGGTCGTGGCGCTCTGGGAGAGCACGACCGCGTCGGCGACCTGTTTCATCTGCAGCATGCCGCCGTCGCCGGTGTGCTGGCGGGAGAGCACGTCGAGCAGGGAGTACTCGCGCACGCTCAGTCGGTGCCCGGCCTGCAGGGCCCGCTCGATATGGGCCTCGATGCGGCCGTGCAGCAGCGAGAGCGCGCACCAGCCCTGGGCGAGTGCGGTCATGGCGGGATCCGTGGCGGTCATGGCGTTTCCTCTGTTCGGAGCGGCGCTCACCAGGATAGACGATTTTCGAGATTGCCCGCGCTTGCATATATCGCGCGTGTGCAACTATTGTGTGTGCAATAACAAGCTCATGCAATCGTCTGGAAGGTGTTCCCATGCCGCTCGCGCTGCTGGCTCTCGCAATCGGAGCCTTCGGAATCGGCACCACCGAATTCGTCATCATGGGCCTGCTGCCCGAGGTCGCGGGGGACTTCGGGGTCTCCATCCCCACCGCGGGCTGGCTGGTCACCGGGTACGCGCTGGGCGTCATGGCCGGCGCGCCCGTCATGACCGCCCTCGGCACCCGCGTCTCGCGCAAGCGCATGCTGATGATCCTCATGGGCCTGTTCGTCGCGGGGAACCTGATCTCGGCGATCGCGCCGGTCTTCGGCGTGATGCTCGCCGGCCGCGTGGTCGCCTCGCTCGCGCACGGCGCGTTCTTCGGCATCGGCGCGGTGGTCGCCGCCGAACTCGTCGCCCCGGACAAGAAG
Organism: Nocardia sp. NPDC055321; assembly: GCF_053645575.1. Taxonomy (NCBI): domain Bacteria; kingdom Bacillati; phylum Actinomycetota; class Actinomycetes; order Mycobacteriales; family Nocardiaceae; genus Nocardia; species Nocardia sp. NPDC055321. The sequence goes on along the minus strand of NZ_JBSHMS010000023.1, from coordinate 69,921 downwards.
GCCGGGGCCATCGCCATGATGTTCACCGGCTTGACCGTCGCCAACGTGGTGGGCGTGCCGCTGGGCACGATCGTCGGCCAAACCCTGGGCTGGCGCGTCACTTTCGTGATCGTGGCGCTGCTCGGCGTGGTGGGGCTGGCGGGCATCGCCAAGCTGGTGCCCGAGCAGCCGGTCCGCGAGCGGGTGCTCCTGCGTCGGGAACTGGCCGCCTTCAAGAACATTCAGGTGTTGCTGGCCAACGCCATGACGGTGCTCGGCTTCGGCGCGGTCTTCGCGGCCATCACCTACATCGCCCCGATGATGACCGAGATCGGCGGTTTCGCGGACACCTCGGTGCCCTGGCTGCTGGTCCTGCTCGGCCTGGGCATGGTGGTCGGCAACCTGGTGGGCGGCAAGTACGCCGACCGCCACCTGATGCCGATGCTCTACATCTCCCTCGGCGCCCTGACCCTCACCCTGGCCCTGTTCACCGTGACCGCGCACAGCAAGCCCCTGGCGGCGATCTCGGTATTCCTCATCGGCGCACTGGGTTTCGCCTCGGTACCGTCCCTGCAGAAGCGCGTACTGGACCACGCCCAGGCGGCCCCCACCCTCGCCTCCGCGGTGAACATCGGCGCCTTCAACCTCGGCAACGCCCTGGCCGCCTGGCTCGGCGGCCTGACGATCGCCGCGGGCCTGGGCTACACCGCCCCCAATTGGGTGGGCGCGGCCCTGGCGGCCTCCGCCCTGTCCCTGGCGGTCCTGGCCGCGAGCCTCGAACGCCGCTCCGCCGCAACCGTTTCCGCGACGACCACCGACGATCGAGTCCTCGTCCACTCCTGATCGCGGCGAAGGCCATTGGCGCGGAGGGCTGTACGCCTTCCGCGCCTCGGCCGCGATGCGGCCTTGTCAGCTTTTCTTGCCGGGGGTGCCGAAGCGATTCTTCGCGGGCCTGTTCGTCGCCGCGCGGCGCTCGGCTTCCTTGTTCTTCACGCGCTCGGCCTCGGCCTGCACGGTGCGCAGGTTCTCGCGCTCGCGCAGCAGCCACTCGGGGGACTCGGCGATCAGGGCGTCGATCTCGGCGGTCGTGAGCGCGTCGGCGACGCCCGCCCGGCTCAGGCCGGAGTTGGAGATGCCGAGTTTGCGGGCCGTCACGTCGCGGGGGAAGGGGCCGGTGGCGCGCAGGTCGGTCAGCCACTGCGGCGGGTTGGCGCGCAGCTCCTCGAGTTCGCCGCGGGTGATGGGTGAGTTCCGGAACTCCTCGGGCGTGGCGGGGAGGTAGACGCCGAGCTTGTCGGCCGCGGTCAGCGGCTTCATGGTCTGGTTGTTCTTGTCCGGGCTCACTGATCAAGGGTATCGGGGGCCGGTGGGCACCTGTGCACAGGGCGGTGTCGCGGTGCAATAACCTGGGTGGAATGAGCCGGTTCTCCTCGATCGACGTCACGCGTCTGCGCTGGTTCGTGGCGGTTGCGGAAGAGTTGCACTTCGCGCGGGCCGCGCGCGCCCTCGGCATCTCCCGCCAGCGACTGAGCGGAACGGTCATCGAATTGGAGGCCGAACTCGGGACCAAGCTCTTCGTTCCGGGCGCGCAGCCGACCGAGCTCAGCGCCGACGGCGAGGAACTGCTGACAGCGGCGCGGGAGATCCTCGCGAATGTCGTCGAGCCCGAACCCGTTGCGGCGCAGGGTGAACGGCTGCGCGTCGGTTTCGTGCCGGGCGTGACGGTCACCAAATGGGATCGCATCTGGCGCGAGCGCTTTCCGGACATCCCCGCCGAGATGATCCCGGTGCCCATGCGCGAGCAGGAGGCGGCGCTGCGCGCGGGCGCCGTGGACATGTGCTTCGTCCGGCTGCCCATCGACCGCGAGGGCCTGGACGTCATCCCGCTCTATCGCGAGGTGCCGGTGGTGGTCGTGCCCAAGGATCATCCGCTCTCCGTTTTCGAGCAGATCGGCCTGGCCGACCTGGCCGACGAGCGCATGCAGGACGCCGACGACCTGGACGAGGCGGCCATGACCATGGATCTGGTGGCCGCGGTCAGCGGCGCCGCGATCGTCCCGCATTCGATCGCGCGCCTGCACACCCGCAAGGACCTGGTCTACCGGACCGTCATGGGTGTGCCCGAGACCGAGATCGCTCTGGCCTGGCCGGCCGCGGCGACCACCGAACTGGTGGAGGAGTTCGTCGGCGTGGTGCGCGGCCGTTCCGCGCAGAGTTCGCGATCCCCGTCGGGTCAGCGCAAGCCCGCGCGAGCGCAGCAGTCGGCCAAGGCGCGCTCGGGCGGTGCGAAGAAGGCCGTCGGCAAGAAGCCGCAGCCGGGCGGCGCGAAGGCGAAAAGCGCTGGGGCGCAGAAGAAACAGGGTAAGAAGCGCGGCCGTTAGCCGCGGGTGGGGCTCGGAGCCCGCCTCCTCGTGCGTCGAGGGGGCGGGCTCTCGTCGTCTCGGGGGCTCGACTCCGGGAAAGTTCAGGGTCGACTGAGGGTTGCGCTATACGTATACGTCTACTTATAGTGTTTTCAGGCGAGGGGGAACCCTGGCACCAACTCCATCCGGAAGCCCCGTGGCGCAAGGGGAATCGAGCTGGGTGCCGTGTCGTACAAGCATGCCTATATGCGCATCCACGCACCAGAATCGTCAACCAATAGTTGACTATTCACATCCAGTCAACCTATGGTTGACGCACCGAATCCGGGAGCAACCCATGGACATCGATATGCAGAAAACCGCCGGCGAACCCACCCCCGGCACCGTCGTCACGCAGGCCGAGCCGGAGGGCCTGCGCACCATCGAACTGCGCGTCGGCCACGGCGGCGGGCGCCGGCAAACCTTCGTCGGCCGCGACATCGCCGAATCGCACCGCGTCACCAAGGTGGGCGCCGAGGCGATCCGGGTGTACCTCAGCAAGAAGGGCAAGCTCGTGGTGCACCGCCACCACATCGAGTGGGCCGAGTTCACCGCCGTCACCCGGCGCGCGTTCCGCGACAAGAAGACCGAGTTCACCACCGCCCGCGAGACCTCCGGTCAGGCGGATCTGGCCGCGATCACGCACTGGGCCAAAGGTTTCCGGGACTGGCGCGACATGCTCGGTCTCGGTGACGATGGGTACGGCGACTTCACCGTCGACATCGTGGACGAGCCGGACCGGCTGCGGGATCTGGTACCGGAGAAGGTCTTTCGCATCGTCGTCGACGTGCTCGAGAACCCCGCCGCCCAAGTACTCGACATCTGAATCCGCCGAAACAATCGAATAGTACGGCCGAACCTCGAAGGGATCGCTTCGCATGTTCTCCCGACTCGGACGCCTCGTCGTCGCGCAACCGTGGGCGGTGATCGGCGTCTGGCTGATCGCCATCGTCGCGGTGGCGGGGCTGGCTCCGAAGCTGACCGCGACCACCGACCAAGCCGACTTCCTGCCCTCGCACTACGAATCCATCCGGGCGATGGAGTTGCAGGAGAAGGCATTTCCCAACAGCGCCACCCCGGCCGCCCTCATCGTTTTCGCCCGGGCCGACGGCGCACCGCTCACCGAGACCGATGCCGCGTCCGTGGCCGCCATCGCCGGCGCGCTCGGCGAACGCAAGGTCGAGGACGTCACCACCGTGCAGGCCACGCCGCCCTCGCAGAATCGCCTGGTGCAGGTGGTCGCGGTCGGCATGACCAAGATCTCGAGTCCGGAGGACACCCGGCAGAGCGACGCCGTCAAGGATCTGCGCACCGCGCTGCGGGAGCAGGTCGAGGGCACGGACCTGAAGGCCGGCATCACCGGTTCGGCCGCCCAGGGCCTGGATCAGCAGGAGTCGAGCGAGAAGGGCATGGCCATCATCGCCATCGCCACCATCGTGCTGATTCTGGTGCTGCTGCTGGTCATCTTCCGCAGTCCGGTCATCGCGCTGCTGCCCATCGTGGTCATCTTCGGCATCTCGTCGATGGTCGGCGGACTGCTCGCGATCGTGAGCAAGGCCTTCGACCTGAAGATCGACAGTTCGGTGCAGTCGCTGCTGATCGTCGTGCTCTTCGGCGTCGGCACCGACTACATCCTGTTCCTGATGTTCCGCTACCGCGAACGACTCCGGGCCGGTGAGGATCCCAAGACGGCGATGATCAGCTCGGTGACCCGGGTCGGCGAGGCCATCACCTCGGCGGCCGCGGCGGTCATCATCGCCTTCGGCGCGCTGACGCTGTCCACGCTCGGCATGTTCCGGTCGATGGGCCTGGCGCTGGCCATCGCGGTGGCGGTCGCGCTGCTGGCGGGGCTCACCCTGATCCCGGCGATCGTCTCGCTGCTCGGCACCAAGGTGTTCTGGCCGTCGAAGGCGTGGCAGCACGAGCCCGTGGGCGCGCGTTTCGACGCCATCGGGAATTCGCTGGGCCGGCGGCCCGGGCTGTACGCGGTCGCCTCCGGCGGAGTGCTGGTGCTGTTGGGCGTCTTCGCCTTCGGCTTCAACCCGACCTTCGACCTGTCCTCGGGTTCGACGTCGAGCGCGTCCGAATCCACGGTCTACGGTGAAGAACTCCTCAAGGGCATGCCCGCGGGCAGCACCCAGCCCTCGCAGGTCTATCTCCAGGCGGACCAGGGCGCGCTGGGCGCGGATCAACTCGGCGCGTATCGCACCGCGCTGGCCGCGGTGCCGGGTGTCGGCCAGGTCGGCGAGCCGGTGCTCTCGGCGGACAAGGGCGTGGCCGAGTATCAGGTGACGCTCACGGACGCACCGGAATCCGATGCCGCGGCCGACACGATGAAGGGCGTGCTGCGGGACACCGCGCACGACGCGGCGCCCGCGGGCACCACAGCCGTGGTCGGCGGCATGACCTCGATCTACGTGGACTTCCAGGCGGCCATGAACCGGGACTACCGGGTGGTCTTCCCGGTGGCGGCGGTGCTCATCATGATCGTGCTCGGGTTGTTGCTGCGCAGTCTCGTCGCGCCCTGGTATTTGATGGCCTCGGTGTTTCTCGGCTTCGCGGCCACGCTGGGCGCCGCGGTGCTGGTGTTCCAGCACCTGCAGGGTGATTCGGGCCTGATCTTCACGCTGCCGATCATCATGTACCTGTTCGTGGTCGCGCTCGGCACCGACTACAACATCCTCATGGTGGCGCGCCTGCGGGAGGAGGCCCGCGAGGGGCACGACCCGCATCGGGCGGCGGCGCTGGCGTTCAAGCACGCCGGCCCGACGGTGGCCGCGGCCGGTGTCATCCTCGCGGGCACGTTCGCCTCGATGATGCTGGCGGGCAACAACGTGCTCTCGCAGATGGGGTTCGCCATCTCGGTCGGCATCACCATCGCGGCGTTCGTCATGGCGATGTTCTTCACCCCGGCGGTGACCGCGCTCATCGGCCGCGCCGCCTGGTGGCCCGGGCACGATGGTGACGCCCGGCCGAACACGGCGACGGTGACCCTGGGCAAGCGGGAGCAGGACGCCGCGCACCGGTAGCTCGCGCCGCGAGATCCCGTCATCGGGCCCGCTTCCTTCGGGAGGCGGGCCCGATTTCCGCGCCCGTGACCACGTATCCGGCCAGGTCACACGTGTTTGACAGGAACTTGTTTCAGTTTTTCGGGCAAAGTGCCCCATAGTGAACTGGACAACCGATACAGTTCGCCGACCGCACACAACGCGGGCAGGCATCGAGGAGTGACATGAAGCAGTCCGTGACCACGCGCATGGCCCGGCGCGCCGGCGTCGGGGCGACCGCCCTGGCCGCGCTCGGCTGTTCGGTGGCGATGGCCGCCCCCTACGCGGGCGCCGTTCCCACCGGCATCTCGGTCAACGCCGACAAGATCTACGCGGCCTGCACCTACGAGATCACGGCCACCTACGACCACTGGTTCGAGGCGTGGTTCTACGACAACGGCCTGGTCATCGCCGGTAGCCCGGTGAAGCCGTCCGGCGGCAAGGCCACGATCCAGTGGACACCCAAGAAGGCCGGCACGCACACCATCTCGACCCTGCAGGGTTCGGCGTGGGAGTTGAAGGTGAACGTGCTGCAGCCGACCCTGACCGGCAGCGCCACCTGCGGTGCGAGCCCGCTGGGCTTCCTGGGTTCCTGACCCCCAGACCCGGTTCGGTGTGGCCCGACCACGCCGAACCGTCCCGGGCCAGGCTGACGCCATTCCTCTGTTCCCTAGTCAGCCTGGCCCTCCCCGTTTCCGGGGTCGCTCAGCTCAGGGTCGTGTGCCAGACCAGGGCCGCGGCCAGCGCGCCCGCGCCGTTCACCGACCAGTGCAGGGCGATGGGCGCGAGCAGGCTGCCGCTGCGCCGGCGCAGCCAGGTGAAGACCGCGCCCGCGGCCGCGGTGGCGATCACCGCCAGCGCGATACCGGCGATCTGGCCGGCGACGCCGCCACCCAGGAATCCGCTCAGCCCCTTGTTGCCGCTGGTCAGCCCGAGCGACGACGCGATGTGCCAGAGCCCGAAAAGCATTGAGCCGGCCGCGAATACGCCGCGCGCCCCGTAGGCGCGATCGAGGGTGCCGTGCAGGACGCCGCGGAAGGCGAGCTCTTCCGGGATGGCCGTCTGCAGTGGAATGACGATCATCGACGCGATGAGCGCGCCGGAGATGGTGGCGTAGCGATCGGCCAGGAAGAACGGCCGCGTCACCGGCAGGATCGCGCCGATGGCGACGACCGTGAGCACGAGCCCGACCGCGCCGAGGGCCCAGAGCGAGCCCTGCCGCCAGTGTCGCGGGGAGAGTCCGAGTTCGGACCAGGCCAGTCCGCGACGCCGGACCATCGCCAGCAGCACTACCGCGGCAATCGGAACCGAGACGATGCTGGCCCAGGGGGTCGTGAAGTGCGCGATGAGATTCGTGCAGGTCAGGACGACGACAACGACCGCCACATCGATGTAGGCGTGCATGCGATGGCGGGGCTGTTCGGTCGGGGCCGGTAGGACAGCGACCGCACCGTTATCGTTCTGAGACATCTCGGCCAGTGTACGTAGCAATTCTGAGCGCGCACTTCGAATGTGGGTAATACCGCTCGGTTCGCTCGAATCAGCCGGTCGCGGCCGGCCCGTTCCAGCCCGCGAAGTCGTCCCAGGCCTGCAGGGTGCGGCCGGTTTCGAAGCGGCGCGGGGCGCCGGTCAGCGGATCGGTGAATTCGAGTGCGCAGGCGAGCAACTGGAGTGGGCGGGTGTAGTCGTCCACGGGTTTGTCGGTGAGCTCGGGGTAGAAGTCGTCGCCCAGGATCGGGATACCCAGGCCGTTCATGTGCAATCGGAGCTGATGGGTGCGCCCGGTCGCGGGCGACAGGCGATACCGGCCGAGTCCGTCGCGCTGATCGAGCAGCTCGATCCGGGTCTCGGCGTTGGGCTCGCCGGGCTCCTCGTACGCCTTGAGCACCTGCCGCTCCTTGACGATGCGGCTCACCACCGTGCGGGGCAGGTCGAGGGTGGGATCGAACCGGGCGATGGCCTCGTACTCCTTGCGGACCACCCGCCGGTGGAACATGGTCTGGTACGCGCCGCGCGCGGCCGGGTCGACGATGAACATGACCAGTCCGGCGGTGACCCGGTCGAGCCGGTGCGCCGGCACCAGATCCGGCAGCTCGAGGTCGCGGCGCAGCCGCACCAGCGCGGTCTGCAGGATGTGCTGCCCGCGCGGGATGGTGGACAGGAAGTGCGGCTTGTCGATGACGAGCAGCCGCTCGTCCCGGTGCACGATGCCGATCTCGAACGGCACCTCGGCCTCGTCGGGCAGGTCCCGGTGGAACCACACCGCGCCGCCGGGCACGTAGGCCGCGTCCGGCGCGATGGGCCCGTCGAGGTCGACGATGCCGCCGCTGCGCAGCAGTTCGTCGATGCGCGCCGGGTCCACGCGCGGCAGGCGTTCCACGAGGTGGTCGCGGATGGTCGTCCACGTTCCGTCCTCGGGCAGCCGCAGCCGCGCGGGGTCCAACCCGTGCCGCTTGGGTAGCGGCGGCTGCTGCCTGCGTCTCACCGATAGGACCCTAGTGGGGTCAGTACCCGCGCAGTTTGTCGGGAGTGATGCGGACCAGCGTGTTGTATTCGGCGAAGAACGCCTCGGCGGTGAAGTTCAGGCTCGCGAGCCCGCCGGTGTACTTCTCGGTGTAGTCGGCGATCTCCGCGGCGGTGGCGGGCTCGGTCGCGATGTGCGCGTCGCCGACGAAGATGGCGAAGTCGCCGCCGTCGAAGGTGGAGTTGAAGTTCAGTGAGACGCGCGGCTGCCGGGCGATGTTGCGCAGCTTGGCCTGTCCGGGCTTGCTGAAGAGCAGGAATTCGGTTCCGTTCCACAGGAACCAGACCGGGTTGGGCTGCGGGGTGCCGTCGGCCCCGGTCGTGGTGAGCCAGATGACATTGTCGCGTTGCAGGCGCGCGGCGACCCGTGCGCCGAAATCGGTGGAGGCGTCGATGAGCGGTGCGTGAGTGGTCATATCAGGCGACAACGCGCCTGCCGGGGCGGCGATTCCGGATCGCCGATGCCGATTCTTTACTGGCGCATCCCGAACGTGGCCCCACAAAATAAGGTAAGCCTATGCAACTATAGCCGGAGCGGTGGTTACCCACTGTGGACAACAGTGGGCAACCGTGACAGGCGGGAGAACCGGTGGACACAGTTCTGGTGGTCGGGGCGGGTCCGAAAGCCCTTGCCGTAGCGGCGAAGTCGCAGGTGTTACGAAAGCTCGGATTGCCCGCGCCACGCGTCGTGGTGGTGGAATCGCATGCGGTGGGCGGAAACTGGCTGCCCAGCGGCGGCTGGACCGACGGACAGCATCGGCTCGGCACGAGCCCGGAGAAGGATGTCGGGTTCCCGTACCACTCGACGTGGGCGCGCGGGCGCAATCGCGAGATCGACGCGGCCATGCGGGATTTCAGCTGGAACGCCTTTCTGATCGAACACGGCACCTACGCCGAGTGGATCGATCGCGGCCGGCCCGCGCCCCAGCATCACGTCTGGGCCAAGTACCTGCAGTGGGTGGGCCGCGGGACGGACATGGAACTGATCGCGGGCAGCGTCACCGGCATCGCCGCGGCGGCGGACGGCTGGCTGGTCACGGTCACCGACGCCGACGGCGGCAACAGTGAAATCGATTGTGACGCGGTCATGATCACCGGCCCGGGCCGCAGCGATCGGGCCTTCAGCGCGCATCCGAAGGTGCTGAGCATCGCGCGCTTCTGGGATCTGGCCGGACGGCGGCAGCTGCCCCCGTCCTCGCGGGCGGCGGTGATCGGCGGCGGCGAGACGGCGGGCTCGGCGCTGGACGAGCTGGTGCGGCACGAAATGCTCACGGTCTCGGTGATTTCGCCGAACGCGACCCTGTACACCCGGGGCGAGAGCTTCTTCGAGAACTCGCTGTTCAGCGATCCCACGAAGTGGGGCACGCTCGGCGCCGACGAGCGTCGCGACGTGATCCGCCGGACCGACCGCGGGGTGTTCTCGGTGCGCGTGCAGGAAACGCTGCTGGGCGACAACCGGGTTCATCATCTGCAGGGCAGGGTGACCGCGATGTCCGATCAGGACGGGCAGGTCGCGCTGACCCTGGCCAACGATCGGCGTTCGGATCAGGTGCATGCCTTCGATCTGGTGGTCGATGCCATCGGCGGGCAACCGCTGTGGTTCCTCGATCTGTTCGACGCGACCGCGACGGATCTGCTCGAGCTGGCGGTGGGCGGGCCGCTCACGCAGGCGCGCATCGAGAACGCGATCGGCTACGACCTGGCCGTATCCGGGCTGGGCGCGAAACTGTATCTACCGAATCTGGCGGCGTTGGCACAGGGCCCCGGGTTCCCGAATCTCAGTTGCCTGGGCGAACTTTCGGATCGGGTGTTGATGCCGGAGCCGGTGCGGCGCCGAGCCGGGGCGCGCAAGCGGGCCGGGCTGCACAGCTAGCCGTGTGAGCGGTGTTCGGATGTGGTCGAGCGACGCCCGCGTTCTCGGCTTCCCGGGCATCGGCGAATATCCCGCTACGCCCGGTCGGCAGGGCAGAGACGGCCTGCCGTCGGTGAATTGCGCTGGTAATCGGGTCTTTCCGTCTACCACGCTACGAAAGTTTCTGTGGCAGTGCGTGTCCCGAGCGATACGTGCGAATCGTGTGCGAGAAGCCGGATTCGGCCGAACTCTGCCCAAATCAGATAAGGATAGCCTATGCTAATACTCGGTGCTGTGCACTGTCCGGACGCCGGGGGCGGGTACACCAATGATGCCGCGAGCGGTCGTATTCCGCACGGCGCGAACCGCCATCCCGGGCTGAGGGGCCGAACGAGGGGCCGGATCCCATGTCAGACACCGACGCCGCCGGGCGGGCGGACCTGTCCGCCGCCGAACGCCGCCGGGCGCCGCTGCACCCCGGCCCGCCCGAGCCAGGGTTTACCGCGGTGAGCCCGGCCGGAGCCGGGGTGCGCGGGACAGTGGTGGAGCCGCGACCGCTGTCGGCCGGGCAGCGCCGGATGTGGTTCCTGCAGACCCGCGATCCGCTCGATACGACCCTGAACATCTGTGTCGCCTACCGGCTTTCGGGCGATCTCGACGAACTCCGGCTGCACGCCGCGTTCACCGCGGTCTATGCCCGGCACGACATCCTGCGCACCACCTACGACGTCGACGCCGACGGCGAGCCCTTCCAGGTCCGCGCCCACACCGCCGAGGTGCCCTGGAAATACCAGGATCTCACCGAGCTGCCCGAGACCGGCCGCGCCGTCCGGGTGGAGGTGCTGGCGCGCCGGGAGTTCGCCCGCGCCTTCGACCTGTCCGTCGACGCGCCGTTGCGGGTGAGCCTGCTGCGCACCGGCGTTCGCGAGCACGTCCTACTGCTGTCCGCGCACCACATCTGCTGGGACGACGACTCGTGGGGCGTGCTGTTCGCCGACCTGAACTCCGCCTACCGAGGCGCCGAGAAAGATCCGCTCCCAGCTCAATTCGTCGATCTCGAGGTCTTCGACGCGCCCGCCCCGGATCCCGTGGACATCGACTACTGGCGTACCGCGCTGCGGCACATCCCCGAACCCCTGGAATTGCCCGGCACCGCCCTGCACACCCCCGGTCGGGATGCCGCCCGCTGTACCGTTCCGCTGCCCGCCGGTCTGCTCGACCGGCTGGACGACTTCGCGCGCGCCCACGCGGTGAGCCCCTTCACGGTGCTGCTCGCCACCTACGCCGCCCTGATCGAGCGCTACACCGCGGCAAGCGATTTCCTCATCGCCATCCCGGCCACCGAACGCCGTTCCGCCGCGGCCTCGAACCTGATCGGCTATTTCGGCAACACCCTGCTCATCCGCGAAACCATCCACGCCGGAGCGTCTTTCACCGAGGTGGTGGCGGCCACGGCGCAGACCTGCCTGGCGGCTTTCGCCCGCCGGGGCGTCGGCATCGACCGGGTGGTGCGCGAGGTGAATCCCGAGCGCACCGGTGGTCGCGACGGCATGGATCACCTGGTGCGGCTGGGGTTCAGCGTGCGCCGGGGCATCGGCGGCTTCGACCTGGACGGCATCGAGGCGACCCGGCTCGACGAGCCGGGCGCACCGACCGCGCAGGTGCCGCTGGCGCTGGCCGTGGTGACCGCCGCGCCGGGCGCGGGTGTCGCGCCCGCGGCCGTGCTGACGGCCGAGTATCAGGTCGACGTCCTCTCCTGCGCGCTGGTGCGGCGCATGCTCGAACACTTCGTCCACTTCCTGGACAGTGCCCTGACCACACCGGATCGCCGCATCCGCACCCTCGACATGCTCGGCCCGGATGCCGCCGCCGAACTCCTGGACCTCTCGCGCGGCCCGTCCGTTCCCGTCGCCCCCACCACGATGGTCGCGCTCTTCGAACGGTCGGTGGTCGCGACCCCGCACGCGACGGCCGTGGTCTCGGACACCGAGCGCCTCACCTACGCCGAGCTCGCCACCCGCGTGCATCGCTTGGCGCACCGGCTCGTTCGCGAGGGACTCGGCCCCGAGGACATCGTGGGTCTGCGCATGAGCATGTCGGTCGAATTCATCGTGGCGCTGTTCGCGGTCCTCGAGGCCGGCGCGGCCTACCTGCCCATCGATCCGGCGTATCCGCCGGCCCGTATCGAACAGCTGATCGCGGATGCCCGCCCCCGCCTGGTGCTCGACCCCGATACCTTCGCGGTCGCCGAAGCCGAAGCCGCCGGTCTGCCCGCGACCGCGCCCACCGACGCCGACCGTGTGCGCCCGCTGCGCCCCTCGCACCTGGCGTACGTCATCTACACCTCCGGCTCCACCGGCCGGCCCAAGGGCGTCCCGGTCGAGCACGCGGCGATCGCCGAGCACGTCACCGGTTTCGTGGCCGAATGGGGGATGACCGCGCGGGACCGGCTGCTGCAGTCCTCCTCGGTGAGCTTCGACGCCTCGCTCCTGGACATCTTCGTCACCCTGGTGCTCGGCGCGCAGCTCGTCGTCCCCAAACCCGATGCCTTCCGCGACATTCGCTACCTCGCCGATCTCATCGCCCGCCACCGCGTGACGGTGCTGCACCTGATCCCCTCCATGCTGAGCACGCTGCTGCTGTTGCCCGAGGTGAGCGAATGGCGTGCCCTGCGCCAGGTTCCGGTGGGCGGCGAGGCGCTGTCCGGCGAGGTCGCCGACCGGTTCGCCACCGTCTTCGACGCGGAACTGCGGAACCACTACGGCCCCACCGAGGCCGTGGTCTGCGCGACCCACATGCCGGTCGAGGGCCCGCAGGGCACGGGCATCGTGCCCATCGGCGTGCCGAACCAGAACGTGCACGCCTATGTCCTGGACGCGGCGCTCGGTCTGGTGCCCGCCGGTGTCGTGGGCGAAATCTATCTGGGGGGTGCGCAATTGGCGCGCGGCTACCTGGGCCGTCCCGGCGCCACCGCCGAGCGATTCGTCGCCGACCCGTTCACCCCGGGCGCGCGCCTGTACCGCACCGGGGATCTGGCCCGCCGCAACGAGTTCGGCGAGATCGAGTTCGTGGGCCGGGCCGACGAGCAGGTCAAGGTCCGCGGCTACCGCATCGAACCGGGCGAGGTCGAAGCCGCGCTGACCTCGCATCCCACGGTCGGGCACTGCGTGGTGACGGTGATCCGGGATCCGGCCGACGGACCGTCGCTCGCGGCCTACCTGGTCCCCGCGGCCGGGCGGGTCGTCTCGGTCGACGCGGTCCTCGCCCACGCCGCGACCGTGCTCCCGGACTACATGCTGCCCACCGCCTTCGCGGTCATCGACGAGATTCCGCTGACGGTCAACGGCAAGCTCGACCGGCGGGCGCTGCCCGCACCGGTGACCGCCGCCGCCCACCGTTCGCACCGCGCCCCGGCCACCGCCACCGAGCGCCGGGTGTGCGAGATCTACGGTCAGCTCTTCGAACGCCGGGGCGTCGGCGCGGACGACTCGTTCTTCGATCTGGGTGGTCATTCGCTGCTGGCGGCCCGGCTGGTCGCGCGGATTCGCGCGGAGTTCGGCGTGGAGTTCGAGGTCCGGGTCATCTTCGACGCGCCGACTGTCGCCGAACTGGCGGCCCTGCTGGTCGCGCACTTCCGTACCGAGTTCGACATCGATCTCGACGCCGCGGCGGCGCGCGACGGCGCCGCCGCGGCGATCCCGAGGCCGACCGGCACACCGAACACCGGAACCTCGGCGTGCGCGCCCTGAGCGCCGCACGCTGACAGACCCCGGGTCGCCGCCACCGGCTGGGGCGGCGGCGACCCGGGCCTGGACGCTCAGTGCGTGATGAGCTGCCAGTCGTCGGGCAGATGCGACGCCGTCACCCGATCGCCCTCCACCGCCAGGTCGATCAGCGCGCCGCCGAGCCGCAGATCGGTGAGCTCGATCCGCCCCCAGCGCGCGGGCAGATGCGGCAGCACCGTCAGCGAGCGGCGCGGCACGTCCGGATCCAACCCGAGGAACGAGCGCACCAGCAGCAGCGGCGCGGCGCTGGCCCATGCCTGCGGGGAGCAGGAGGTGGGATAGGGCACCGGCGCGGCGAACTTGGAACGCGGGAAACCGCAGAACAATTCGGGCAGCCGGCCGCCGAACGCGGCCGCCGCGTCCCACAGTCCGTCGGCCAGTCGGGTGGCCAGGTCGATGGCTCCCGGGATGTGCCGGTACTTCAGCAGCCCGGCGACCCCGATCGCGGTGTCGTGCGGCCACACCGACCCGTTGTGATAGCTCATCGGGTTGTACGCGCCCATCCGGGAAGACAGTGTGCGCAGGCCGAATCCGCTGTCCATGTCCCCGGCGGCGAGCCGCTCGATCACAATGGCCGCGTGCTCGTCCGAGACGATGCCGGACCACAGACAGTGCCCGATATTGCTGGTGAGCGCGTCCAGCCGGCGTTTGTTGCCGTCCAGGGCCACGGCGAACCAGCCCTTCTCGGGCAGCCAGAACGCCTCGGCGAACTTGGTGCGCAACTCCGCGGCCCGATCCCGTAGGTGTCCGGATGTGGTTGTGTCACCGAACTCCTCGGCCAGATCCGCGCGCGCCAGCAGGGCGGCGTACACGTAACCCTGCACCTCGCACAGCGCGATCGGCGGTTCGGGCAGGTGACCGAGCACGTCGTTGATGCCGTCGAAACTGTCCTTCCAGCCCTGGTTGATCAGGCCCCGGTCGGTGGCGCGCCGATACTCCACGAAGCCGTCGCCGTCCCGATCGCCGTAGTCGGCGATCCAGGCCAGGGCCGCGTCGGCGGCGGGCAGCAGCGCGCGCACCGCCTCCACGTCCGCGCCCCATCGTCGAGCCTGCGCCAGCAGCATGACGAAAAGCGGTGTCGCGTCGATGGTTCCGTAGTAGGTCTCGCCGCCGAGCACCTGCCCGCTGGCCGGCCCGCGCCGCATCTCGTGCATGATGCGCCCGGGCTGCTCCTCGGTGAGCGGATCCTGTTTCGTCCCTTGCATTTCCGCGAGCTGCTGCATGGTGCCCACCGCGAGTCCGACGTCCAGCGGCAGCGCCATCCACGCGGTCAGCAGCGAATCGCGGCCGAACAGCGTCATGAACCACGGCGCGCCCGCGGCCACGAAGGGCCGCCCGCCGCGGGTCTCGTCGTGGATCTGCAGTGCGCCCAAATCGCTTTCGGTGCGGCGCAACACCCGGGCCAGATGTGGATCGGAGGCGGTGACGTTGGTGGCGGTATCGCGCCACGCCGCGATCTTGCGACTGGGCTCGCTGAGTTCGTACTGCTCACCCGTGCGCGGCGGCGAGTGCACCGACTGGCCGCCGTGCGTCGGCTGGGCCAGGATCTCGGTCTGCCAGCTCCCACCGGCCGGGACCACCACCCGCCACGACAGCGAACCGGGCAGCACCACCGGGGTTTCCGAGGACGAGACCGCCAGCCCGCGGGTCCGGTCCGCGCGATCGTTCAGCAGCAACTCCACGTCGGCGACCATGATCTCGGCCCGCGCGCTGGCGGTGCGGCCCTCCTTGACCGCGAACAGGTCGACGAAGTCGGCGTCGATGTGCAATTGCAGGTCCAGGGCGGTGGTTTCGCGCCCCAGGTTCTCCACCGTGATCGTTTCCCGGAGCCCGTCGGCGACCAGGCGCTCCCGGACCACCAGCACGGTGCTGTCGGCGGCGCCGGCCCGCGGGGGCCGGCGCAGTATGAACCGGGCGGTGAAGGCCTCCGGGTTCAGCACCGAGAGTGGTTCGGGCCGTTGCCCGTCCAGGCGCAACTCCCAGCGGGAGAGCACCCGGGCGTCGCGGTAGAACAGGCCGTACGGGGTGCCCGGTTCCACGTCGCCGAGCCGGTCCGATAGACAGAAGGTGCTGCTCTCCACCAGGGTTACCGCACCGCTGAGTCCGCCCAGCGCCGAGGGTTCACCGGTGTTCAGAGCGGCCGGGGCCTCTCCGTTCATAAGAGCCTTCCTGTGTCGTGTCCACGCCCGGCCCGGGTGGCGTCACCGATTCGGCGGCATGGATTGTGGTGCGGCATCGGCGGATCGGGCGTGCACGACGGGGATCCGGTTGCCGCGGTGGTGGTCACGGGCGCGCAGCACGCGGTGATAGATCTCCTCGTACCCCCGGCCCAGGGTGTCCGCCCCGAAGTGCGCGGCCACGTGATCGCGCATGGCCCGCGGATCGTAGGTCCGCACTTCCTTGATGGCGGTGGGGAGTTCGCTCGGATCGTCGCAGACGCGCCCCGTGACGCCGTCCACGATGACCTCGGCGACCGCGCCTCCGCGCAGGGCGACCACGGGCGTGCCGCAGACCATCGCCTCGATCATGACCATGCCGAACGGTTCCTCCCAGCGGACCGGGAACAGCAGGCAACTCGCCCCGGCCAGCAGTGTGCGTTTGGCGGCGGCGTCGGCCATTCCGAACATGCGATCGCGTTCGGTGAGCAATGGCCTTACCGCACTGTCGAAATACCTCATCTCGGGCGGTTCGGCGCACTTTCCGGCGAGGATCAGCGGGATGTCGGCGGCGTGCGCGGCCTCCAGTGCCAGATGCGGCGCCTTCTCCTCGGTGAACCGGCCCAGGAACAGAGCGTAGTCCTGTTTCTCGGGCTGGAAGGGCCAATCCGGGACACGGAGCGCATTGTGCACGCGTCCAACCCAATTCAGGTCCGGCGCCAGCACGCGCTGTCGATCGCTGATGGCCACCAGGTGCGCGTCCGAGCCGAGCGCGCGATAGTACGGGTACGGATCACCGGTGACCGGACCGTGGACGGTCACCACGGTCGGCAGCCCGAGCGCGCCGTAGGCGGGCATGTTCAGCGGTCCGGCGAAGGTGTGGTCGTGCACCAGGTCCAAGCCCTCCAGCAGCGCGAGTTCCTCGATGGCGTGCCGAACCTTCAACGCGTGCAGCACTTCCGGGAAGGGATTGCCCAGGCCGTCCGATTGGATCTCGTCCCACAGCGAGACCAGCCTGCCGCGGGTGCCGTTCACGCCCGCGCCGAACAGCGTCACCCGGTGCCCGCGATCGCTGAGCGCGTCGACCAGATCGGCGACCACCGCTTCCACGCCGCCGTACGCCTTGGGTGGTATGTCGAAATACGGTGGGACCACCATGGCGATGCGGAGCTGTTCCCTGTCGGGGAGCGGGAATTCGAATGCGGCAGTTGCCGGGCCGGGCGTCACGTACTCCGTGCGCATAGCCCCTCCTTCCAGAACGCGAGCGTCGACGCCCGGTGTGCGCGGGGCATCGAGACAGGTGATCGTGGTCCGGGAAGACGGCGCGACGACTACAGCACCATTGGTGGGGTCGTCACCGTCGGTCGTTCACGGTGAGACCAGGATCGAAAGGTCCGCCGGTTCGCGTCGTCGCGACGGGCGGCCACTGAGTGATTTCCACAATATCGCCGGAGATCACACATTTCGGGCAGATCGTAATGTTCCGCCGTTTATTCGGAGAAAGTTCAGGCGGCGAAGTCGACGGGATCGCTCGGGTCGTCCAGGTCGAATTCGGAAACATGTGCGGCATTGGTAGATTCGGCCACGTCGAAGACGAGCCAGCCGTCGGCGTTCCAGTGACCGCGCGCACCGGTCGGGTAGATTCGGCCATCGGGGGCAAAGGGATCCGCGAGTGCGGCGATGCCGGAATCGGCCGCCAGCGCCGCGCCGCCGAGGTACACGTCCCCGGTCACGCCCGGCCCGACCAGGCCCAGCGCCGCGTCGAGCACCAGCACCCGCGCGCCCGGAATGGGGCGCAGCCGTCCGGTGCCGTCCAGCGGGCCGCGCGCGGCGACACCCGCGTATTCCGGTGCGGTGTACGCGAACCCGGCCACCGATCCCGGCGCGATGGAGCCGAGCAGGCCGGAAAGAATTGCCGGGCAGCCGGTTCCGGTGATGTCCCAGCGCCGCACGGTCGGCAGCGCCGGCGCGGGGCGGTCGGCGAGCGCGGCCAGGGTGTGCGCCTCGGCCACCACGTGGGTGGCGGCGCAGGTCGAGATGAGTTCGGCCAGGGCGATCGGATCGTTGCGCTGGGCGGCGGTCGCCAGCACGAGGGTGGCGCCGTCGGCGAGTGCCGCCAGCAGTTCCACCGCGGCGTCGGCGCAATCCCAGGTCGTGGCGAACAGGCGTACGTCGGCCGAACCGTAGGCGGGATCCACCCGCACCGAACGACAGTCCGCGACCACGGCCCGCCGATCGTCGGCGGCGGCGGCCAGCGCGGCGGGGGTCAGCGTGATGCCGGGGGAGTCGAGGATCAGCGGCGAGTCGGTGGCGGCGGCGTCCGCGATATCGCGGAACAGCCGGGCCAGGCCGTCGAGCGAGGGGCCCGCGCTGCCGAGCGCGCTGCCGTCGAGGCAGCCATACAACTCGGCGTAGGTCAGGATGTGCCCGCCGTAGCGGACCGCGGTGCGCACCATGGGTACCCGGCGGCCGGAGTCGATCAGCTTCGTCACCGGCGGCACGTCGTAGAGCTCGACGCCGTTGGCCCACTCGTCCACGAGCCGGTGCCGCTGGACAGCGGTCAGCGCCGGCACCACTTGCTCCATCGCAATCACCCTCGGGACAAATATCTTGATCAACAACTGCACAACGACTGCGCAACTACTTATGCAACCCTAACCTAACGGTTGTGGAACACGATAGGCACACCTAACGAGAATCGAACCGGCAACATGCCGCCGTATCCGGATTGATAATTAGGCTAGGCTCACCTCCGGCTCTCCCGTGCGGGATTGAGCTTTTCTACTAGGAGAGGTCCATCGATGAAGTCGGTCCGCAGTTCACGCGGTTGGACGCGGGCGGCCGTCGCCGCCCTCGCCGGCGCACTCACCCTCGGATTGGCCGCCTGCGGTAGCGGGTCGGACGAAGCCGGTGGCGGTGGCGAACCCGTCACCATCGCCCACGCCCAGGGCGAGACCACCATCAACGGTGTTCCCGAGCGCGTCGTCACCCTCGGCAACCAGTGGCTCGATTCCGCCCAGGTGCTCGGCGTGCAGCCGGTCGGCTACATCGACAACGTGGCCGTGATCGGCAAGGGCGTCACCCCCTGGGAGCCGGAGTCGCTGAAGCAGGCCAAGGCCCTGGACACCACCGGCAACGTGGTCGAGCAGGTCGCGGCGCTGGCCCCGGACCTCATCCTGGTCGACGCGTTCCTCGCCGACGCCAAGATGTACGGCGATCTGTCCAAGGTCGCCCCGACCATCCCGAGCCTGTCCAAGGACGCCGTCGGCGCCTGGCCGGATCAGGTGCGCGCCCTCGGCAAGGTGCTGCACAAGGACGAGGCCGCGGAGAAGGTCGTCACCGATCTCAACGCGCGCATCGAGGCCATCGGCAAGAAGAACCCGACCCTGGCCGGTAAGACCTTCGTCAGCAGCTGGCTCGCGAGCCCGGCGCAGCTGATGGTGCTCACCGATGCCAAGGATCCCTCCGCCGCGCTGTTCACCCAGCAGGGCATGACCGTTCCGGCCGGGCTCGCCGCCCAGGGCGGCACCGGCGGTCGCCTGTCGCTCTCGCCCGAGCGCCTCGACGAGCTGAACGCCGATCTCGTGCTGGCCGGCTACTCGCCCGGCATGGACGAGAAGTGGAAGCAGCTCCCGGGTTACAACGAGCTGCCGTCGGTGAAGAAGAACTCCCTGGTCTTCCTGACCGTGCAGGAGATCACCGCGGTGAACCAGCCGACCCCGCTGTCCCTGCCCTACGTGCTGGACAAGCTGGAGCCCGCCTTCGCGAACGCCGCCAAGTAGGCGCCGCCCGCGTAAGGTTCGACGCCATCGCTTGACGGACTGCAGTTCTGTCGATACCGCTCGAACACACCCGCAACGCGCTGTGTGCAGGCGCCACCCGACTTCCGATCCCGGGTGGCGCCCTGTCGTTTGAATCCGCCGTGCCGGGCCAAGTTCACCGGCCTGATCGCGATGCAGCGCCGAGCCCTCGAGACCCTCGGGGCTCCCGCGATGGTGCGCGAACTCTCCGGCGGCCCACCCTCTTCCGAGGTCACCGCCCTGCTCGGTCACCTCGCCGCCGACGGTCCTCGTAGCTCACGCGCTACTTCGTGCTTTACATCCAACGAGTTTGTCTATGCTGGCCAGAGCGGCAATGCGGAGGAAGCTGCCACGCTGCTGGCTAGATACCTGTCTAGCTCGATACGCATCGGGACACTCGCCAGGCCGAGGAGGAGCTGTGAGCGCCGCACTCGATTTCAACTCGGCATTCGGCCACGGCCCCTACACTGCTGACGACCTGCACAATGGCCCGGACGAGGGTAAGGGCTTCGAGCTGTGGAACGGGTGGCTGATCGAGAAGATGTCGCCGTCTGGGCGTCACAATCGAGTGAGTCGGGGGCTGCGGCAGCTCTTCATCGGCGCCGCACAGCGTGCCGGCGCCGAGGTCTTCGTCGACGGCGGCGAATACGAGTTCCAGCTGCCCGTGGGTATCCGCAAGCCCGACGTCTTCATCCTCGACCGAGCAGCCGAGCGTGCGGCGGTGGAAGCCGACGACGTGTACTTCGATCCGGCCGACCTGTTCCTCGTCGCCGAGGTCGTCTCCCGTCGCAGCGGGAGCGAGGTGCACGACCGCAAGGTCAAGCGTGACGAGTACGCGGCGGTGGGCATCCCGCACTACTGGATCGTCGACTTCCGCCCCGAACTTCGCATCGAAGCCCTGGACCTCGTTCGCGGCGCCTACGGCAACAGTCGGGTTGTGACAGGCGACGAACTCCTCACGGTCCATCGGCCTTTCGACATTTCCATCACTCCGAACGCCCTGCTGAACCTCGGTCTCTAACCATGTCGTACGTGGCTGGGAACATCGGGGCATGAAGGTAGTCGGGGATGATGTTCGGGCGGCGGCGCTGGCGCTGCCGCAGGTTCGGGAACTGTTCGAGTGGGAGATGCCGACGTTCCGGGTGGCGAAGAAGCTCTTTCTGACGCTGCCGGACGGGGAGACGTCGATGGCCGTCAAATGTCCCATCGCCGAGCGGAACGAGCTGGTGCTGGCCGAGCCGAAGAAGTTCTGGGTCGCCGCGCACGAGGCGGGCGGGGCATGGGTCCGGGTCCGGCTCGAAGCGCTGGACGACCTCGACGAACTGGCGGCCATCGTGCTCGATTCCTGGCGGCAGGCCGCCGCGCCGAAGCTGCTGGAGGAACTCGCCGAACGGTGAGAACGCGATACGGCACCCGAGCCGCGGCCCGGGTGCCGTCGATCCGCCGGGCAGTCGCCTAGAGCGCGACGCGCTTGTCCGGCGCCAGGAACAGTTTGTCGCTCTCCACCACCCCGAAGGTGGTGTAGAACTCGGGCAGGTTCCGCACGATCTGGTTGCAGCGGAACTCGTTGGGGGAGTGGGTGTCGGTGAGCAGCTCCGCGGTGATCTCGGGGGTCTGGACCTGCCGCCAGCCGCGCGCGTACGACAGGAACAGATCCCGGAAATCGGGATCGGCGTTGCCGTCACGCTGCTCGGCCACCCGGTAGGCGGCCAGCGCGATCTGCAATCCGCGCAGATCGGCCAGGTTCTCACCGAGCGTCAGCTTGCCGTCGACGTGCTCGGGCGGTTCCAGCCCCTCGGGCACCAGCACGTTGTACTGGTCCACCAGCTTCTGCGCGGTCGCGTCGAACGCCGCGCGGTCGGCCGCGGTCCACCAGTCCCGCAGATTGCCGTCGCCGTCGTACTTGGAACCCTGATCGTCGAAGCCGTGCCCGATCTCGTGCCCGATCGTGGTGCCGATCCCGCCGTAATTCACCGCGCGCGTGGCATGCACATCGAAATTGGGCGACTGCAAATACGCTGCGGGGAAAGCGATTTCATTGTTCGGCGGCGAATAGTAGGCATTCACCGTCTGCGGGCTCATGCCCCATTCGTCCTTGTCGACGGGCTTGCCGAGCCGATCGTTGGCCCGGCGGGATTCGAAGGCCGACATAGCGAGCATGGATTCGACGAGTTTGCCCCGGGTGATGGTGAGCTTGGAGTAGTCCTCCCACTTGTCCGGGTATCCGATCTTGACCCGCATCTTGTCCAGCTTGGCCAGCGCGGCGTCCTTGGTGGCCTGGGTCATCCACGTCGAGTTCCGGAAGTCCTCGCGGTAGGCGGCGAACAGATCGTCCACCATCCGCTTGATCTCGTCCTTGGCCTCGGGCGGGAAGTGCTTCTCCACGTACAGCTTTCCGAGCTGCTCGCCGAGCATGTCGTTGACCGCGGACACCCCGTACTTCCAGCGCTCGGGCCGCTCCTGCTGCCCGGCCATGACGGTGCCGAAGAAATCGAAGTTGGCGTCGTTGATCCGCTGCGGCAGGTACTTCGCGAAGCCGCGCACCAGCGAGATCTTCAAATACTCACGCCAGACCGCGATGTCGACCTCGCTCCACAGTCGCGCCGCCGCCGGAATGTACGACGGCTGCCCGACCACGATGTCCGCGAACAGCTCCTTGGGCCGGTCGGAGTTGCCCAGCAGCCACGGCTCCCAGTCGAAACCCTTACCCAGCTCGGTCAATTGGGTCCAGGTCATGCGGTTGTACGTG
Source organism: Nocardia sp. NPDC055321 (assembly GCF_053645575.1). Lineage (NCBI taxonomy): Bacteria > Bacillati > Actinomycetota > Actinomycetes > Mycobacteriales > Nocardiaceae > Nocardia > Nocardia sp. NPDC055321. The sequence goes on along the minus strand of NZ_JBSHMS010000023.1, from coordinate 47,628 downwards.
GCGTTGGCATCGCGCATGCGCACGCGATCCCAGTGCTCGGCCGCGATCCGGGTCTCGAGGTCGAACACCCGCTGCGCGATGCCGGCCGCGTCCGCGAAACCCGCTCCGGCCGCGATCTTCTCGAGGTAGACCCGGTAGGCCGCGCGCTTCTCCGCGTGCTCGGGCTTGCTGTAGTAGTCCTGCTCCAGCCCGATCCCGGACTGCCAGACCGAGGGAATGTAGCTGTCGGAATCCTTGCGATCGATGCCGATGCTCAGCGAGACCAGCCCGCCCAGCGGCAATTCCCCCATGACCCTGGCCAATTCGGGCTTGCCCGGCGCCTTGTCGATCTTCTCGAACAACCCCTGCAGCGGCGTCATGCCGAGCTGTTCGATGGTGTCCCAGTCCACGCGCGCGTCGTACAGGTCGCGAATCTGCTGCGCCTCGGACCCCGGCTCCGGGTCGGAGATGCCGTCGATGATGGCCCGCAACTGATCCTGGGTGCGTTCGGCGATCTCCCCGGTGGTGCCGTACGCGACCTTGTCCGGCGGCAGCTTGTACTCGCGCAGCCACTTACCGTTGACATGCCGGTACAGATCGTCCTGCGCCCGCACCGCCGTATCGGCCCCGGACAGATCCGGCCCCGTCAGCGCGCGCGGCGCCTCGTCCTTCGAACACGAAGCGAGCGCGGCCGCGGCCGGAACCAGCCCCAGGGCGATGAGAAAAGCACGGCGGTCGATCCGCGCCGGACCCGACGAACTCACGTGTGGAACCCTCCCGGTAGCCGAAATTGCTGGCTCGAGGCTACCGGGGATACGGGAACCGCGTCAGAGAGTCACGCGCCGGTCGGGCGCCAGGTACAGCTGGTCGCCCTCGTGCACGCCGTAGGTGTCGTAGAACTCGGCGAGATTGCGCACCACCTGATTGCACCGGAATTCGGCGGGGGAGTGCGGATCGTTCGCGATCTGATTCTCCAGCGCCTCGGTCGTCATATCGGTGCGCCAGGTCCGCCCCCACGACTCGAACATGGGCCGGAAGTCCGGATCGTCCTTACCGTCGCGCTGTTGAACCAGCCGATAGGCCGCCAGCGAGATCTCGAGCCCGCGCAGATCCGCCAGATTCTCGCCGACGGTCAGCTCGCCGTTCACATGCTGATCCGCGGGCAGGCCCTGCGGCACCAGCGCGTTGTACTGCTCGATGAGCTGCTTCGTCTTGGCCTCGAACGCGGCCTTGTCCTCCGGCGTCCACCAGTCCTTCAGGTTGCCGTCGCCGTCGTACTTGGAGCCCTGATCGTCGAACCCGTGCCCGATCTCGTGTCCGATGACCGCTCCGCCGGCGCCGTAGTTCACCGCGGCCTGCGCGTCGGGGTCGAAGAACGGCGGCTGCAGGAACGCCGCGGGGAACACGATCTCGTTGACGGCCGGGTTGTAGTAGGCGTTCACCGTCTGCGGCGGCATGCCCCACTCGGTCTTGTCGACCTTCGTGCCGAGCCGGTCGAACATGCGGCGTGCGTCGAATTCGTTTGCCGCGATCAGGGATTCGATGAGCTTTCCGCGCGTGACGGTGAGCTTGGAATAGTCCTCCCACTTGTCCGGGTACCCGATCTTGGCGTCGATCTTGTCGAGTTTGACGATGGCGGCCTCGCGGGTCGGCGGCGACATCCAGCCGGAATTACGGAAGTTCTCGCGGTAGGCGGCCTTGAGGTCGTCCACCATCTCCAGCGCCCGCTGCTTGGCCGAGGGCGGAAAGTGCTTGTCCACGTACAGTTTTCCGAGTGCCTCGCCGACCGTGCTGTTGACGGTGGAGATTCCGGACTTCCACAGCTCCGGCCGCTGCCGCAACCCCGCCATCTGTTTGCCGAAGAAGTCGAAGTATGGATCGGAGACGTTCTTGGGCAGGTAGTTGGCGAACTCGCGAACCAGCCCCAGCTTCAGATAGTCCTTCCAGAGCGGCAATTCGGTCTCGGCCCACAGGTCCGCGGCGCCGGTCACGAAGGACGGCTCGCCCACGTTCACCGTGGCGAACAACTCCTTCGGCCGCTGCGTGCTGCCGACAAGCCAGGTGTCCCAATCGAATCGAGGTCCGAGCGCGACCATGTCCGACCAGCTCATCGGGTTGTTCGTGGCGTCGGTGTCGCGGGTGCGCACGTTGTCCCAGTGGAATCCGGCGATGCGCGTCTCGAGGTCCACCACCCGGTCGGCGAGGGCGTCCGGGTCGGCGAATCCCGCGCCGGCCGCCATCGCGCGCATGCAGGTCCGGTACCCCGCGAGCTGTTCGGCGTTCTCGGGCCTGCGGTAGTACTGCTCGCCCAGGCCGAGTCCCGACTGCACGACGTACGGCTGATAGGCGTTGGAGTTCGACGGATTCGCCCCGACCCCCAGCCCGATCAGCCCGACCCCCGGCAGGCCGCCCATGACCTCCGCCAGTTCGGGCTTGCCCGCGGCCTGATCGATCCGGTCGAACAGCCCGCGCAGCGGCGTCATGCCGAGCTTCTCGATCTCGGTCAGATCCATGCGCCCGTCGTACAGGTCCCGGATCCGCTGCTCGTCGCTGCCCGCACGCGGGGTGTGAATGCCCTCCACGATCTCCCGCAGCTGCTCCTCGACCCGGTCGTTGACCTCGTCGAACGTCCCGAACGAAACCTTGTCCGGCGGCAGCTGGTACTCGTCGAGCCATTTGCCGTTGACGAACCGGTACAGATCGTCCTGCGGCCGGACGGCCGGGTTCGACCCCGACATATCCGGCCCGGCCAGCGTCTTCTTCTGGTCGTCGGGCGAACACGCGGGCAGCAGCGCCGTCGCCGGCAGCACCCCCAGCGCGATCAGGAACCTACGGCGATCGAGAGCGAAGGGGCGCTCATCACTCAACGCGAATCTCCTCTACCGGGGAAAACGGCCATTGCTGAGACGTTGCCGAACCGACGCTAGTGGCTGACCCTGAGTGCGAGCTGAATCGTCGATCCCCCGGCTTGTCCCGGAACCCCCTACCCGATTTCACTCCCACCTGCGGCTTGGCTACACTTGACCGGTTGCCTGCGGGACCTGTACCCGCAATCCGGCCGCGAACCCCCAGTGGTCGATCGGGTTTCCGATCGCAGAACCGCAGGTAGGCGCGCGTTCGGTGGGTAACTGACCATGCTCGTCGGGTCGGCAATCCGGCGCGCATTTCGTCCAGGTCTAGGAGGAGCTGAAGTGATTCAGCAGGAGTCGCGACTGCGCGTCGCCGACAACACGGGTGCCAAGGAGATTCTCTGCATCCGCGTTCTCGGTGGTTCGGCGCGTCGCTATGCCGGTATCGGCGACATCATCGTCGCCACCGTGAAGGACGCCATCCCCGGTGGCAACGTCAAGAAGGGCGAGGTCGTCAAGGCCGTCGTCGTGCGCACCGTCAAGGAGCGTCGTCGCCCGGACGGCTCGTACATCAAGTTCGACGAGAACGCCGCGGTGCTGATCAAGCCGGACAACGATCCGCGCGGCACCCGCATCTTCGGCCCGGTCGGCCGTGAGCTGCGTGAGAAGAAGTTCATGAAGATCGTTTCGCTCGCTCCGGAGGTGCTCTGACCATGAAGGTGCACAAGGGCGACACCGTGATCGTCATCTCGGGTAAGGACAAGGGCGCCAAGGGCAAGGTCATCACGGCCTACCCGGCGACCGGCAAGGTCCTGGTCGAGGGCGTCAACCGGATCAAGAAGCACGTCGCGAATTCCGCGAACCAGCGTGGCGCCAGCTCGGGCGGCATCGTCACCCAGGAAGCGCCGATCCAGGCCTCCAACGTGATGGTTGTCGACTCCGACGGCCAGCCGACCCGCGTGGGTTACCGCACGGATGAGAACGGCAAGCGCGTTCGCATCTCCCGTCGCAACGGGAAGGACATCTGAGATGACTTCTACCGATAACAAGGTGCAGCCGCGCCTGAAGGCGCGCTACCGCGCCGAGATCAAGGACGCGCTGCAGAGCGAGTTCAACTACGACAACGTGATGCAGATCCCGGGTGTCGTGAAGGTCGTCGTGAACATGGGTGTCGGCGACGCCGCCCGTGACGCGAAGCTGATCAACGGTGCGGTCGCCGACCTCACCCTGATCACCGGCCAGAAGCCCGAGATCCGCAAGGCCACCAAGTCGATCGCGCAGTTCAAGCTGCGTGAGGGCATGCCGATCGGCGCGAAGGTCACCCTCCGCGGCGACCGCATGTGGGAGTTCCTGGATCGCCTGATCTCCATCGCGCTGCCCCGTATCCGCGACTTCCGCGGCCTGTCGCCGAAGCAGTTCGACGGCAACGGCAACTACACCTTCGGCCTCTCGGAGCAGTCGATGTTCCACGAGATCGACGTGGACAAGATCGACCGTCCGCGTGGTATGGACATCACCGTGGTGACGACCGCGACCAACAACGAAGAAGGTCGCGCCCTGCTCAAGCACCTCGGCTTCCCGTTCAAGGAGAACTGAGAATGGCCAAGAAAGCCCTCGTCAACAAGGCCAACGCCAAGCCGAAGTTCGCGGTGCGCGCCTACACCCGTTGCCAGCGCTGCGGTCGCCCGCACGCTGTCTACCGCAAGTTCGGCCTGTGCCGCATCTGCCTGCGCGAGATGGCCCACCGCGGCGAACTCCCGGGCGTGCACAAGTCGTCCTGGTGACGTAGTCCCTTCGGGGACAGCACATCTGAATCAGCGAAAGCCCTCCCGAGTCCGCTCGGGAGGGCTTTCGCCGTGCTGGTGGAATCACACCGCGATCAGCGTGAGCAATGGCTCCAGCCCTTTGGAATCGTCGGCTTACTCATCGAGTCGCTCTTCGCTGAAGGCGGCGTCGATCTCCGCCCGCTCTTCCACTCCGCTGCCGCTGCGCCCGATGCGCGCCAGCACGGCCTCGAGTTCGGTGACCGTGAGGTCTCGGGTCGGGACGATCGGCCGCAGCTCGCCGACCGGCCGTCCGTTGCGGGTGATAACGAAGTCCTCACCGGCTGCCAGGGCGTCCAGCACGCCGGCACTGCCCGTGCGCAGCTCGGCTTGGGTGATAGTGCGGGTCATCCCACCAGGATGGGTCGGGATGCCGAAGCGCTCGCCGTATTCGAAGAATATTGACCAGGTGAGTCTTGGTCTGCGTTGATCGTCCCGCCGGGACAGATATCACGTATATTCGAAGTAGATATCTCATATATCAAGGAGGTCGGGCCGTGTCCAAACTGCTGATCGACGTCGATGACGAGGCTCTCGCCGAGGCGCAGCGTCTGCTCGGAACCGCGACCAAGAAGGACACCGTGAACGCCGCCCTCATCGAGGTCGCGCGGCGGATCAAACGCGCCAAGGCGCTCGCCGAACTAGCCGAGATGGGGGAGCGGGGTGACTTCGACATCCTGCTGGAGAAGGGCGCCCGCCCATGATCCAGTATTTGATCGATACCTCCGCGTTGGCGCGGCTGCTCACGAACCCGTCGATTCGCAAGGCCTGGCAGGAGCCGATCACCGCGGGCGTGGTGGCCATCTGTGATGTCGCCGAAGTCGAATTCCTCTTCAGCGCAACTTCATTGGCGGATCGACTGCGCAAGAAAGAGCTCTTGACCGAACTGTTCGGATGGGTGGTCGTGCCCGAAGATGCGTGGTCCAGGGCCCATCGAGTCCAGCAGTCCCTCACCGAACAGGGCCACCATCGCAGCGCAGGCGTCGCCGACCTGCTGGTGGCGGTCACCGCCGCCGCGAACAACCTGACCATCCTCCACTACGACCGCGATTTCGACACCGTCGCCGGCGTGACGGGCCAAGCCACGCAATGGATCGCGGCCCCGGGCTCCGTCTCCTGACCTGGGAGCCGAGCCGGAAGGGTGGCCGCAGCGAACGATCGAACTCAGAACGCAAGCTCGGACCAGGGAATGCGGATGGGGAACGGATAGTCGAATTCGATTCCGTCCGTGTCGGATCGGGTCCACTCGCCCGCGAGGATGTAGTTCGCCGGCCGCAACGGGCGAACGCCATCGACCAGCCGGCCCGGTTCGAGTTCGAGTGCGTGGGCTTGGACTCGGGCGATCGCGCTGGTGTCCGGGTCGAGTGAAACCTCCCAGTACCAAGGGATTCCGGCGCTGGCGTAGCGAGCCTTCTTCGCGCCCATCTCTGGTGGAGTGTTGGACGGGAAAGGACCTCGCCCGCCAGGAGCGTGTTCGCGGCCCGTATGTCCTGGTACGGCGACGAAAGGCACTGGAAGATCAGGAAGTCCGGTGTGAGGAAGTTGGACTTTCCGGTTCCGTCCAGGAATACGTTGTTCTTCGAACCCAAGCGCCAGCACTGTTCAGGGTGTTCCGACATCCATTCGCGCGCGCAACGCTCCAGCGCGTTCGTGATGCGACGGGTGAACGTCTGATGCTCGACCGGTTCACGGTGTAGCCCAGATGACCCTGCCATCCCACAGCTCGATTTGTTCGGCGACCTCTTCGGGGAGTTGGCCGAGTTCCTCCCACGTCAGGAACTCTGGAACGTCGGGATGGTTCCCGCCGGAAGCTGCCATTTCAGCAGCGTAGATCGACATGACCGCCTGCTCGCGGAGTCCGACGATGGGGACGGTTTCGTCCGGATTCCGGCTGCCCTGCCGTCCCGTCGAGCCTCTGGCCGGTGGTTGTCACTCCACCGCGGTTGGATACGAGGGATCCCCGCTGCGTCGCTGGTGCCAAGTGGTCAACCTTCCCGGCGTGTGCCGCAAACCTCGCGATTCAGTCATCGGCCTATGCTCTCCTCCGACGAGAGGAGAGACATATGCGTATCGGCATTCTGCTCAACGAGGGCCGTGGCCCCGACGCTCTGGCGCGCCTCACCGACGAGGTCGCCGAAGCCGCCGCGGACGGCTTCGCCTCGGCTTGGTTGCCGCACATCTTCGGCCTGGACGCGCTCACCGCCCTCGCGGTCGCGGGCAGCCGGGTCCCCGGCATCGAGCTGGGCCCCGCGGTCGTCCCCACCTACCCGCGCCACCCGGCCGCGCTCGCCCAGCAGGCCCGCACCACCGCCCTGGCCCTGGGCCCGAACCGCCTGACCCTCGGCATCGGCCTGTCCCACAAGATCGTCATCGAGAACATGTTCGGCCTCGACTACGACCGCCCAGCCCGCCACATGCGCGAGTACCTCGAGGTCCTGACCCCGCTGCTGTCCGGCCAGCCCGTCTCCTTCGAGGGCGAGACCCTCCGCGCGAACGTGGCCCTGTCCACCCCCGCCGAAGGCGAAATCCCGGTCCTACTGGCGGCTCTCGGCCCGCACATGCTCAAACTCGCGGGCCGCGCGACAGCGGGCACCATCCTCTGGATGACGGGCCCCACCACGATCGCCGACCACATCGCTCCCCTGATCAGCGAAGCCGCCGCCACCGCGAACCGCCCCGCCCCCCGAATCGTCTGCAACCTCCCCATCTGCGTAACCGACGACCCGGCCCCCGCCCGCGAGGCTGCGGGCAAGGCGTTCGCCGTCTACAACACCCTCCCTTCCTACCGCGCGATGATGGACCGCGAAGGCGCTTCCGGCCCAGCCGATCTCGCGGTGATCGGCACCGAGGAGGAGGTGGCGACCCAGCTCGCGGCAATCTCCGCGGCCGGCGCAACGGATTTCGTCGCCAGCGTCTACACCCGCGCCGATACCCGGACCCGGAAGTTCCTCTCCGCCTACGCATCCGACACGAAGGCGTAGTCCCGGACCGACCCTCGCCCCTGCCGCCACCGGATCGCGCGGCAGGGGCGATGTGCTGTCCCGGTCCGCTCCGAAGCCACGTCCCGGGGTCCGAGCACTGCCCGAACCCCGGGGGTGCGAAGTATGAACCTGCTGGCCACGGCATATTTCCGAGGCTGTAAGTTGTCAGAGCTTCGACGCATGACCAGAGACGGGGAGGGATCGTGGCACCTGACGCAGACGCGTCCGGCGGGGAGTTCCAGGTAGTCCCCTCCGAAGTAACCGACGCGGGCAGATACCTGCAACTCACCGCCGAAGAGCTGATCACCGGCGTCCGCTCCCTGGACACCGACGTCACCGCCCTGCTGACGACGTGGAAAGGCAGCTCCGCCGATCACTACCGCCACGGCTGGGACGAGGTCCGCGAAGGCGCGACCGAGATTCTCGAGGCCCTCGCCGCGATGGCCGACCTCCTGGGTGTCTCCGCCACCACGTACACGGATGTCGACGAAGCGAACGCGGGCTCCCTCCTGAATCTGCCCTGACCCACGCCACGAGCCGGAAACCCACCGCGCCGAATCGCCAACAACCGCGCGCCCGAACCGCCACACTTCACAACCACCAGGGGAAACAGTGACCAGCTCCCAAGCCTTCCAGGCCGACCTGTCCGAGCTGGAACACATCGCCACCCGCGTCTCCGCCTTCGCCGCGTTCCTCACCGACAGCCTGTCCGGCCTGGAACAACGCATCGGTACGGTCCAGCAGACCTGGACCGGCCCCGCCGCCGTCGCTCAGTCCGCCGCCTTCGAGAAATGGCTGGCCGGAGCCGCTGACGTCGCCACCGGCATAGCGGACATGAAACAGGCTGCAACCGAAGCCCACTCCCGCTACTCCACCGCTGTCGCCACGAATCTGGCGATGCTGGGCCGGGGATGACAGACCCGCCGTGACCACTTTCAACGTCGACCCCGAGGTCTATGCGACGTCGGCGACCACCCTCAATACGGCCGCGTCGGATTTTCACAAGGTCGTCCAGTCACAGCGCGAAGCACTCGCCGGCACCGAGGACATGGGCGGCACGGTCGGCGCCTGCGGCGAATGGGCCGCGTCCTACGACATCGTCGCCTGGGACGCGTACAGCCTGGCGAGTTCCCTGATCCAGGCCATCGACAACTACGCGGGCATCCTGCAGCAGGCGGGATACAACTACGCCCTGGCCGACTACAGGGACGGCACCGGCAGAGATGCACCGGCGGCACCCGCTGCTCTTCCGATGGCCTGGAGCACCTGCCCCGTACCGCCGCCGTCCGCCGGCGGCCCCGGAAGCGGCTTGGCCGATGACGGTTTCGAACTCGCAAGTCAGGCGGGAGTGCCGATTCCGGACGGTGATCCGGACAAACTACAGAAGGCCGCCGATGCCTGGGCTGCACTTGCGGGCCACGACAGCATTGTCGGATTGTCCGCGAGAATCGACGCCGTAGCGAAGAGCTTCGAAGTCGTTACGTCGCCGGACGTATCGTTCATCGATGAGGACCTCCGCGAATTGAGAGACGCGGCGGAGAGCATCTGCACCACGTTCGGTGATATCGCGCAGTCCTGTCGTGATCAGAAGGCCGCGGTCGAGGACATGCGTTCTCGGCTGAAAAGCCTTCTGACAGAACTTGCCCGGGACGTCGCGCAAGAAGTGGCGGTCAGTCTCGTATTCTCCGCAGCCGCCGGCGTTCTGACCGCTGGATTCGGAGCTGCCGCTGTCGCAGCCTATCGAGTGGGCAAGATCGCGCAGAAAGTGCGGGCATACGCGTCGAGGATCAAGCACATCGTCGACACCGTCAAACTCCTGGACAAGGTGAAGGTGAAGAACCCGCCGACCACAATCCGGGGAAAACTGCAGCGCTTGATCGACCTCACCAAGAAGGCACGTCAGCTCGGAATGCCCGAGCGCCCGAAGCATGTTCCCTCCGACTGGGAAGTCCGCCTGGCCAACAATGGTGAAGGTTGGGTGTGGCAGAAGCCGGGTTCTGTCAAGGACGCTAATATGTTCCGCGACGCTCTGCCCACGGACAGGTACCCCAACGGGTATGTGCGCTTCTACAACGAGCAGGGCCAGGCAATCGATCTGGATGGCAAGCCGACTGGCAAAGCGGCCACACACATACCCAAGAATGCCGATGGAACGTATCCGAAACCCCCGGGCTGGTGAGTATGGAGCTGAAGATCATTGGACATCGTGTTTCGGCGGTGAATGTCGGATACACGGTGACCATTGAGCTGGGACCGCATGCGGAGTTCGACGTGAAGATCGAGAGCGACCTGATATTTCGTACCCCGGCTGGTGAATCTCGTCGTATCGCGTCCGATGACTTCTCCTCGATCAGCTCCGAACTCGACGCGCTCGTGGGGTCGACGATCGTGAGCGCCAACGCCGATGAGAGTCAGGGGCTGACCGTCCGAGTGGACACGGGTGCCGAGCTGCACGTCCCTGTCGATCCCGACTTCGAGGCGTGGACCGTGGTGGGGGTCGACGGTTCTCGGGTCATTTCACTGCCGGGCGGCGGTTTTGCGATCTGGGACGCGCGGACCTAAGGCTGTGAGCCACCCCCGGATTCGCGACTACACCGACTACCCCGAACTGGCGGGTCTGTATCTCAAGGACAGTTATGTGCTCGGCATATTCGAACTGCCGAACGAAGTTCGGTTCGACCTCGAAGCCGTACTCACCCGGCAGCATCCCGCATACCACGACCCCCTGCCCGGCGAGCAATACTGCTATGCCAAGGGGAATCTGGTCTTCGCCGAAGTCACCGAGGTGCAGTGGCTGTCCCGATCCGGCCGGCAGTTCACCGATGCGACCGGCGAAGTGGATCTCGGCAATATCGACGCACTCAGCAATGACGACGGAGTCTTCGCGGTGGAGGGTGATTGGGGCCGGGTCCGCATCCGCAGCGATTCCGCTCCCCGCTTCGATCTCTCGTGAATCTCCCGCAGCGCCGCAGCCGTTCCTTGGGACGCACCCATCGCGCGCGCCGACAGGCAGCAACTATTCAGTTGACCATCAGTTGGAATCCCCCTCTCGCTCAGCTGATCTCCCTGATACTGGGGTGATGGCACAGCCGGGTGATAGTCGATCCAACGGGAACTCGGAGCCCACGAGCGCGGGGCAGCGGGCGGGTGGGGGAGCGAAGGCGCTCGGAATCATCGTGGTCGGAGCCGGTATCGCGGGACTCGCTGCCGCGCAGGCGCTTCGCAAGCTCGGCCACGCAGTCACGATCGTCGAGGCCCGGGACCGGATCGGCGGGCGGATCTGGACCGACGCCGAGGGCGTCGACCTGGGCGCGCACTGGATCCATGGCACCGAGGGGAACCCGCTCACCGAGCTGGTGGAGCGGCTCGAGATACCGTTCAGCTACGTCGGCGGGGACAGCTCGTACACGGGTGGATTCGACAGCCTGACCCTGTTCGGCCCGGAGGGCGTCGTCACGACCCCGACGGCGAAGAGCCGCACCCTCGCCCTGGCGGACCAGGTCCTGCACGAACTCGAGCAGCGGGCCGAGATCGCCCGCCGGCGTGGACATCCGGACATGTCCCTGGCCAGCGTCCTCGACGAGATCCTCGCCGCGGGCGAGCATTCCGCGCAGGACGAGCAGGCCATCCGGTACCACCTGAACGTGATTCTGCGCGAAGACGTCGCCGAGGACCCCGACCGCCTGTCCTTCAAGTACTGGGAGGACGGCTACCGCGTCTACGGCTACGGCGACAGCGTCTTACACGGCGGATACCACTCGGTCATCGCCTCCCTCGCCGACGGCGCGACGGTCGAACTCGGCACCCCGGTAAGGCGAATCGCGTTGAGCGACAGCCACGTACGTGTCATCACCGACAGCAAAGTCCATGAAGCCGACAAGGTCCTGATCACCGTCCCGCTCGGCGTCCTGAAGTCCGGAGACGTGCTGTTCGACCCGCCCCTGCCGGACCGCAAACAGCAGGCCCTGGCCCGCCTCGGTTTCGGCACCCTCAACAAGATCGCCCTGCACTACGACGAAAGATTTTGGCCCGCAGAGCAATACGTCTTCGGCTACCTCTGCCGCGAAACCGCGAGCTATCCCACCGTCGTGATCAGCATGTGGAAATCGCACGGCAGGCCGATCCTGGTCCTGCTGCTGGGCGCGTCCCTGGGCAGGGACATGGAATCCTGGCCCGACGCACAGGTACACGACTACGCGACCACGGTCGTGAACGACATCTTCGGCGCGAATACCCCAGCACCGAAACACATTTCACGCACCGCCTGGAACTCGGACCCCTACGCCCGCGGCGCCTACGCCTGCATCGGCGTCGACGCCTCCCCACGCGATCTCGACACCCTCGCCGAACCCGTCGCCGACCGCCTCTACTTCGCCGGCGAAGCCACCAACAGCTACCACTGGGGCTGCGTGCACAGCGCCTACGAGTCCGGTCTGCGCGAAGCCGCCCGCATCACCGGCGACTCCTCGCTCTACAGCCCGCCCGCCACCGAAACCGCCCGCCGCCAGCGCCGCGACATCGAACGCATGAAACGCTTCGCCCGCATGCGGATCGGCCATCTGAGCCACGCCCGGATCCGCGAGCGCATGGCCTGCCTCGCCGACGGCGTCGATCCCTTCGGCGTCCGCCTCTTCGCGCCCCTGGTCGACACCGACCTGGAAACCCTCGCCTCGATGTTCGACGAAATCGCCTACGACCCTGGCGATTCCATCTGCCGCGAGGACGACGCCGCCCACGGCGTCTACGTCATCGCCGAGGGTGAGGTGGAAGTCGACTTCGGCGGGGTCTACGAACGCGCGATCATGTCCCGCGGCGCGGTCCTGGGCGGCCACGACCTATTCATCGACGCCAGAACCGCGACGGTCACCGCGACGACCCGCGTCCGCCTCTACTACCTCGACCACTACCGCTACAAAACGTTCCTCTACGCCTTCCCCGATGTCATGATGATGATGCTCACCGACTTCGTCACCCGCTGGGAACAGCTCGAGGACGTGCTGGGCGCGGCAACCCTGGCCGGCGCGCGCCGGATCATCCAGAGCCGCCGGGCCCCCACCCCCGAGTCCTGACCGCGCGGGCGAAGCGGCGGGCCCGAACGCCGGGGGTTCCGATGATTCGACGCGCGGTCATGGCCGTACTACCGCTGCTGTTCGTAACCGGTTGCGGGGGAGGAGAACCCGAGCCGAGCTTCTGGCTCACCGCCCCCGGCAACGACGATCAGCGCCTGGAGGCGATGCGCCGCACGCGCGCGATAGACCCCTGCGCCCTGCTGCCACGCGCGCAGCTGGAGAAACTCGGCACCCTGCTCTCGGTCTCGACCAAGGGCCCGGAATCCTGTGCGGCCGTGCTGGATTCCACCGACCGAAACACCGGTACGGCCCTGACCTGGTCGGCGTTCGTCGGCACGACCACCTCCGACGGCCGCATCACCCGGACCACCGTCGCGGACGTCCCGGTGGAACTCCTGGACGCCGACCTCCCCGCGAATTTCGAGTACAGCCGCGACTGCATCGCGAAGGCGCAGTTCCCCGCCGGCGTGACCCTGCGGCTCCAGGTGCGGACCCCGTCCGCCGGAAATCCCTGCGACCTGGCCACCCGGCAACTGGCCCCCGCCATCGCCGAATGGCAGCGCGAACCGGCCCAGGGCACCTCGCCCGACACCGTCCGCACGGTCCTCACCGGCGTCGACCCCTGCGATGTCCTGTCCGCACTCGGCGTCGACCCCGCGACCGCGGACCGCAGCCTGCGCAGCTGCGAGTTCACCTACCGGGACACCCCGATCGCCCTGCACTACGACTACATGGAACGCGGCCTGGTCACCGGCACCGAGCCCGTCGATCTGAACAGCAGGCATGCCGTCTATCGCGAAGCCCCCGACACGCCCGAGCTCTACACCATCTATTCCGCCGTCGTCGGTCCCGAGATCAACCCCTCGACCGCCGACCCGCTGGTCGGTCCCCTCGTCCCCTCGATCCTCATCTCCGGCCCGGACGACGAAGTGGTGCGCGAGGTTCTGCGCCGAACCCTCACCCTGTTCCCCTGAATCGCCGCCGACCCCGATGACGGCCGTCATCGGCCCCGACACCTACCCGTCGACCGCTGATCTGCTCTTCGGCCCCCGCGTACCCACGGTGAGCGTGACCGGCAAGCACGACGAGGTTCTCACCGAAGTCCTGCGTCGCACGCTGACCCTGCTCCCCTGACGCGCGGACGAGCGGCGCTGCGACACACCCGGCCCCAGCCCACTCTTTCGGTCCGTGCCAGCCCCACGAAGTACGGCTATGTGGAGCATGTGATTTTCACTACTGTTCTCGGCGTCGGCCGCTCGGCCGCACGCGCGAACAGGGGAGTGTCATGATCAACCGGGCAGCGAAAACCTTTGCGGCGGTGGGCCTGGCGGCCTTCCTGGCCCCGGCCCTGCTCGCCCCGCCTGCCTCGGCGAAGGTCTTCTCGATCAGCGCCAGCGGCGGCCGCGAGTACGCGGCCTGCACCGTCGAAGCAGGTGGCTGTGGCATTTCAGTCATTCTCTCGGGCGCTGACCGCGCCGAGCCGGTCACCGTCAAGATCAATGACACCGTCCTGGCGGTATGCACCCCCTTTCTCGACGAGGACTACGGATACTGCAATCTGGGCTGGAACCCGCCCGCCAACGGCAAATACACCATCTCCGCGTCCCAGGGCGGACAGACGAAAACGGCGGTGCTGAACGTCCCGGGTAATGTCGGAACCGGTGTGATGCCCGGATCGGCGGACCCCGTGTCCTGGCTGGGTGGCGTCCTGACCGGCTCGGTGGGCTAGACCTCGGCCGGTGCCGCCGCTTTCAGCTTCCCCACCCCGATTTGGCGTGCTCAGAGCGCTTGTCTACACTGAACCGGTTGCCTGGGCACACCTATGTCCGCACGCGTCGTCGTAGCGGCGTTGCTCCAGGTGGCAAGCGAATGATCCGGTCGGGCAATCCCGGCTGGACCGCCCCGAATTGTCGTAGGCCCACGACCGCCGATCTCAGACGGTGCTGGATGGGAACCGCGGCGAGAAAGGTAACGGTCAACCCATGACCATGACTGATCCAATCGCAGACTTCTTGACCCGTCTGCGCAACGCCAACTCGGCGTACCACGATCAGGTGAAGGCGCCCCACTCGAAGATCAAGGTGAACATCGCCGAGATCCTCAAGCGTGAGGGCTACATCGCCGATTACCGCATCGAAGACGCTCAGGTCGGCAAGGCCATCGTCGTCGACCTCAAGTACGGCCCGAGCCGTGAGCGCAGCCTGCAGGGCGTGCGTCGCGTCTCGAAGCCCGGTCTGCGTGTGTACGCGAAGTCCACCAACCTGCCCAAGGTTCTCGGCGGCCTCGGCGTGGCGATCATCTCCACGTCCGCTGGTCTGCTCACGGACCGTCAGGCCAAGCAGCAGAGTGTAGGCGGGGAAGTCCTCGCCTACGTCTGGTAAGGGAGGTAGGAACAATGTCGCGTATCGGTAAGAAGCCGATCCCGGTTCCCGCCGGCGTCGAGGTGTCCATCGACGGCCAGAACATCGCGGTCAAGGGTCCCAAGGGCACCCTGTCGCATGTCGTCGCCGAGCCGATCACCGTCGCCCGCGCAGAGTCCGGCGAGCTCGAGGTCGTTCGTCCGAACGACGAGCGTCAGAATCGCGCCCTTCACGGCCTGACCCGCACCTTGGTCTCCAACATGATCGAGGGCGTCACCAAGGGCTACGAGAAGAAGATGGAGATCTTCGGCGTCGGTTACCGCGTGCAGGCCAAGGGTTCGAACCTCGAGTTCGCCCTGGGCTACAGCCACCCGGTGCCGATCGAGGCTCCCGAGGGCATCACCTTCGCGGTCGAGGCTCCCACCAAGTTCTCGGTGTCGGGTATCGACAAGCAGAAGGTCGGCCAGATTGCCGCGGTGATCCACGGCCTGCGCAAGCCCGACCCGTACAAGGGCAAGGGCATCCGCTACGCCGGCGAGGTCGTTCGCCGCAAGGTCGGAAAGACGGGTAAGTAAGCCATGGCACAAACTGAGAACCAGAAGCTCCGGCGCAAGCCGAAGGGCACGGATGCCTCGACTCGCCGTCGTCTGTCGAAGACGCGTCGTCACTTCCGTCTGCGCAAGAAGATCGAAGGCACCACCGTGCGTCCGCGCCTGGTGGTCAACCGCTCCTCGCGCCACATCCACGCTCAGCTGATCGACGACTCGGTGGGCAAGACCATCGCGTACGCGTCGACCATCGAGGCCGATGTGCGCGCCGTCGAGGGTGACAAGTCCGCCAAGGGCGCCAAGGTCGGCGAGCTCATCGCCGCCCGCGCCAAGGCTGCCGGCATCGAGGCGGTCGTGTTCGACCGTGGTGGTCACGACTACCACGGCCGTATCGCGGCGCTCGCGGATGCCGCCCGTGAAGGTGGGCTGAAGTTCTGATGATCAACACTGCAAACGGAAGGAACGTCTGATGCCGGGACGTCAGCGGCGTGACGGCGGAAACAACGGTCCCGCCGGACAGAACAACGGACCTGGCGGCAACGACCGCGACAACCGCGGCCGTGGCCGCGGCGACCGTCGCGATCAGCAGCAGGCCGAGAAGAGCAACCAGCTCGAGCGCGTAGTCGCGATCAACCGCGTCTCCAAGGTCGTGAAGGGTGGTCGTCGCTTCAGCTTCACCGCCCTCGTGATCGTCGGTGACGGCAACGGTCTGGTCGGCGTCGGCTACGGCAAGGCCAAGGAAGTTCCCGCGGCCATCCAGAAGGGTGTCGAGGAGGCTCGCAAGAGCTTCTTCCGCGTCCCGATGATCGGCTCCACCATCACTCACCCGGTTCAGGGTGAGGCGGCGGCCGGTGTCGTCATGCTGCGTCCGGCGTCGCCCGGTACCGGTGTGATCGCCGGTGGCGCGGCTCGTGCCGTGCTGGAGTGCGCTGGTATCCACGACATTCTGGCCAAGTCGCTCGGTAGCGACAACGCCATCAACGTCGTGCACGCCACCGTTGCTGCCCTCAAGATGCTGCAGCGTCCCGAAGAGGTTGCCGCCCGTCGCGGTCTCCCCATCGAGGATGTGGCTCCTGCGGGCATGCTGCGTGCACGTGCGGGACAGGGAGTCTGACATGGCAGATCTCAAAGTGACCCAGACCAAGAGCTCCATTGGCGCCCTGCGTAACCAGCGCGAGTCGCTGCGGACCCTCGGCCTGCGTGGCATTCGCCAGACTGTCGTCCGCGAGGACAACGCGCAGAACCGCGGTCTGATCAACGTCGTGCGCCACCTCGTTCAGGTTGAGGAGGTTTAAGCATGACCATCAAGCTGCATCACCTGCGTCCTGCCCCCGGTTCCAAGACCGAGAAGACCCGTGTGGGTCGCGGTGAGGGTTCCAAGGGCAAGACCGCGGGCCGCGGTACCAAGGGTACGAAGGCTCGCAAGAACGTTCCGGTCCGCTTCGAGGGCGGGCAGATGCCGATCCACATGCGTCTGCCCAAGCTGAAGGGCTTCAAGAACCCGTTCCGCACCGAGTACCAGGTCGTGAACGTGTCCGACATCGCCCGTCTGTTCCCCGAGGGCGGCACCATCGGCAAGGCGGAGCTCGTCGCCTCCGGTCTCGTTCGCAAGAACGAGCTCGTGAAGGTGCTCGGCGAGGGCGAAATCGGTGTGGCCGTTCAGGTCTCCGCCGACAAGTTCTCCGGCTCGGCCACCGAGAAGATCACCGCCGCCGGTGGCACCGCCACCGTTCTCGGCTGACGGTAATCTGAAATCAGCGACACCGGGTGAGCGCAGAGCTCACCCGGTGTCACTGTTAGAGTTCAAGTGTTGTCTGCCAACACTGTCATGGGGATTCGGCGTTCCGTCGTTGTAGCCATGGCCTGACCCATGTCGTTCGCCAGGAGGATCTGTGCTTTCCGCCTTCGTGTCGGCTTTCAGGACCCCGGACTTACGGCGGAAGATTCTCTTCACGCTGGGGCTGATCGCGCTCTACCGGATTGGCGCTGCGCTGCCCTCCCCGGGTGTCGATTACCAGAGCATCCAGAAGTGTGTGGAGTTGGTGAACGGCGGCGACTCCGCCGGCATCTACCAGCTCATCAACCTCTTCTCCGGTGGTGCGCTGTTGCAACTCTCGGTGTTCGCGATCGGCATCATGCCGTACATCACGGCGAGCATCATCATCCAACTTCTTACGGTCGTCATTCCGCGGTTCGAGGAACTGCGAAAAGAAGGCCAAGCGGGTCAGAGCAAAATGACCCAATACACCCGATACCTCTCGATCGCCCTGGCGGTCCTGCAGGCGACGGGTCTGGTGGCGCTCGCAGCGCGCGGTCAGCTGCTGCGCGGGTGCCCCGAGGACATCCTGGCCGATACCTCCATCTTCGGCATGATCATCATCGTGCTGGTCATGACCGCGGGCGCCGCCCTGGTCATGTGGTTCGGCGAGCAGATCACCGAGCGCGGTGTCGGTAACGGCATGTCGCTGTTGATCTTCGCCGGTATCGCGGCGCGCATCCCGGCCGAGGGCAAGATGATCCTCGACAGCCGCGGCTGGGGCGTGGTCGGCATGGTCGCCGCCGCCGCGCTGGTCGTGATCGTGGGTGTCATCTTCGTCGAGCAGGGTCAGCGCCGGATCCCGGTGCAGTACGCCAAGCGCGTGGTGGGTCGCAAGATGTACGGCGGCTCGTCGACCTATCTGCCGCTGAAGGTGAATCAGGCGGGCGTCATCCCCGTCATCTTCGCCTCGTCGCTGTTGTATCTGCCCAACCTGCTCGCTCAGCTCACCCAGGACACCTCCGGTGGCGAGATGTCCAAGTGGCAGGAGCTGATCCAGAAGTACCTGGTCAACCCGAGCAACCCGGTCTACGTCGGCATCTACTTCGCGTTGATCGTGTTCTTCACCTACTTCTACGTCGCGATCACCTTCAATCCGGAGGAGCGCGCGGACGAGATGAAGAAGTTCGGCGGCTTCATCCCGGGCTACCGCCCCGGCAAGCCGACGGCCGACTACCTGAACTACGTGCTGAGCCGGATCACCCTGCCCGGGTCGATCTACCTCGGCGCGGTCGCCGTGCTCCCGAACCTGTTGCTGGGCATCGGCGCCGACAGCGGTGTGCAGAACCTGCCCTTCGGCGGTACCGCGGTGCTGATCATTGTGAGCGTGGGCCTCGATACCGTGAAACAGATCGAGAGCCAGTTGATGAATCGAAATTACGAAGGGTTCCTCAAGTGAGAGTTGTTCTGCTCGGACCGCCGGGTGCCGGCAAAGGCACGCAGGCCGTCCTGCTGTCGGAAAAGCTTGGTGTACCGCACATCTCCACCGGGGATCTGTTCCGTGCGAACATCGGCCAGCAGACCGCGCTGGGCCGCGAGGCGCAGAAGTACATGGACGCCGGGGATCTGGTTCCCAGCGATGTGACCAACCGCATGGTCGAGGCTCGCATCGCCGAGCCGGACGCCACCAATGGCTTCGTGCTGGACGGCTACCCGCGCACGGTGGATCAGGCCGACGCCCTGGAGAAGATGCTGAAGGAGTCGGGCCATTCGCTCGACGCCGTGCTCTGCTTCGTGGTGGCCGAGGACGTCGTGGTCGAGCGCATGCTGGCGCGCGGCCGCGGTGACGACACCGAGGAGACCATCCGCAACCGCATGCGCGTCTACCGCGAGGAGACCGAGCCGCTGCTGGACCACTACGACGGTCTCGTCGTGTCGGTCGAGGGCATCGGCGAGATCGCCGACGTGAACGCGCGAGCGCTGTCGGCGCTGGGTCGCTGAATGGTCTTCGGCCGCAAGAACAAGAAGGTGGTGCCGTTCCGCACCGCCGGTGAGTTGGACGCGATGGCGGCGGCCGGCGAAATCGTCGGCCGCGCGCTGGTGGCGGTGCGCAATGCCGCCAAGCCCGGGGTCTCGACCCTGGAGCTGGACGAGGTCGCCGAGCAGCTCATCCGCGAAGCCGGAGCGATCCCGTCCTTCAAGGGCTACAACGGCTTTCCGGGTTCGATCTGCTCGTCGGTGAACGACCGCGTCGTGCACGGCATCCCGACCAAGGACGACGTCCTGGCCGAGGGTGATCTGGTGTCCATCGACTGCGGCGCGATTCTCGATGGCTGGCACGGTGATTCGGCGTGGACGTTCGGCGTCGGCACGATCATCGAGGCCGATCGCCTGCTGAGCGAGGCGACCCGGATGTCGATGGAGGCCGGCATCGCGGCGATGATCGCAGGCAACCGCCTGACCGACGTCTCGCACGCGATCGAGCTGGGCACCCGCGCGGCCGAGGTCGAGCACGGCCGCTCCTACGGGATCGTGGACGGCTACGGCGGTCACGCGATCGGTCGCAAGATGCACATGGATCCGTTCCTGCCGAACGAGGGCGCTCCCGGCAAGGGTCCGCAACTGGTGGTCGGCTCGGTGCTGGCGATCGAGCCGATGCTCACCCTCGGCACGACGGAAACCGTGACCCTCGAGGATGATTGGACCGTGGTGACCAGCGACGGCACCCGTGCCGCGCATTGGGAGCACACGGTCGCGGTGACCGAGGATGGCCCGAGAATCCTGACGCTCCGGCCGGAGTAGATCGAACCTGTTCGCGAACGCCGCGACCCGATTCCGGGTCGCGGCGTTCGGCGTTTCACCCCTTGCTCAGGTGTCGGCCGAATCCCGGTTTGCCCGGTGTGTTGCTCGCCATTAGTTTGAGGCGAGAACGAGTTCTACCGAGGAGGGGTATGTCCCGACGATCCATGCGCGGGCATAGCGGAGACGATGCACGAGGCGAAGTTCAGGGCACCGCGCCCGAGCAGGACCTGGGTGCGCACCGCACCACGTACGTTGCTCGGAAATTGCAGGATCGGCTCGATCTGTTCGAGCACGGCGCGACCTATGTGAACGGCGCGGAACCGACTGTGACGCGAGTGGTGCGTTACGACTCGGCGCTGCTGTGGCAGCAGATAACTCAGGTTCGGGACGATCGCGGCCCGCACACCGACTACCGCTACCTGATCACCGATACCGAGGGCTTCGAGATCGAACTGACTCAGGCGATGCCGGGTGTGCGGGAGTGGGGTCCCGAGCTGGCCCGGGCTATCGCCACCCATCAGGCACCCGGGGCGCTCGAATCCCTGCGTGCCGGTGGACGTGTCGAGTTCGGGGACTGGTGGATGAGCTCGGCGGAGTTCGGTGCGGGCACGAAAAGCTTTGCCCTGCAGGATGTCCACGCTTACCGCCTGGTGCAGGGTGTGGTCACGGTTGAGGCAGGGGCCAGTACGCGTCTCAACCGGCATGTGCACGAGATCCCGAATTTCCTTGTGTTTCAGTACCTGTTGCGCGAGTTGCGCCCGGATCTGCCGGAAAGCGCGGGTTCCGCCTTCAACTCGGTGTTGTCGGTACGTGGGATGAACAAGGTCTTCGCAGCCGTGGCGGTGGCTGGATTCGCCTTCGCCTGCCTGACGAGCTGGCCCGTCGACAAGTCCGAACTGTGCAGTCGGCTGGCGAGTCTGCAGCAGGCGGCCGGTGATCTCAACGATCCGCTGGAGAAATTGAGTGACGCGGCCGGGAACTTCCGAGGGGATCGACAGCACGCCATCCGGGTGGAGGGCGACAAGCTGAGCGGTCTCGAGAGCACGGGTTCCAGCAAATCCAGCGGTCTCCCGAGTGATGGCACGGATGTCATCTATATCGAGACCGCCGAACTCAACAAGGCGACCGTCACGATCCGCCGCACCTGCAACGCCGATCCGTTCTGAGGAGGGTGTCCATGAACCGCGATCCCCAAAGTCTCTTCTTCGCCGCGTCGACACTCGTGTTCGGTCTCCTGAGCTTGTTCCTGACCGCCAGTTGGGCGGTGCCGATCGTCGTATTGGTTTTGGGGACAGTAGGTCTCGTCGCGGCGCTGATCCGGCCGTCCCTCGGTATCGACTCGGAGCCCGAGGACCAGGAGGAGCAATGGGACGAGCCGGTGGAGCCTCCGCGTCGGAGGCGGTCCGCGGTGCGTCCGAGGTTGTTGAGTTCGGCCACCGAGGAGCGGCTGGCTCCGCCGGAATAGGGCGCACACGTTGGTGACACAAGTGAGAGTCCTCCGGCGAGGAGGCGTCGTGGGCTATCGCGTCCGAGGACGGTCCGGCCTGATGCGCCGCGGCGACATCGTCCCAATCGCCGCGCTTCCGTCTACGCGATCCGAATGTGTTTGACGCCCACCAGGGCTCGCCGCAGCCGCCCGCGCAGCGGCCCATCGGTGTTGGGTGTAAGCGTCACTCCGGCCGAGGCGGCGATCCGATCGGCGATCTCCGGTATGCCGATGTGATCGGTCTCGATGTGCTCCCCGAACTCGTTGCCGCGCAGCCTGTTCAGGCAGCGGTCGACCTGCGCGACCGCCCAGCTCTCGTTTTTCAGCCCGAACAGCTCCCGCTCCTTCAACCGCCGCAGCACCGTCGCCCGCTCGGCGAGCAACGCGAAATGCCGCACGTCGTGCCCGATCTCGCGCAGTCGCCCCACGGTCTCGGCAAAGTACGCGGGCTCGACCACCGTCATGGGCGCGATAACCACTCCGTCGTGCTTGTGCAACACCAGGTCCAGCACCTCGACGACCCCCTGCCGCCAAGCGGTCAAATCCTGAAAGTCCTCCCGCAACTCCCGCGGCATCGTCCGGTGCAGCCCGAACCCCACCATCTCGGGGTCGCACACGACACTTCCGGCCAGCCTCCGATGCAGCTCGAACGCGGTCTGCGTCTTGCCCCCGCCGAACGGCCCGTTGATCCAGATCAGCATCCCGCCACCCTAGGCGCGCTCCCGCCCGGCCCGCCGAAACTGCCGGTCACACGCTTCGCATGGGCGTCGCGCGCAGGACACGCTCGACCAGCCGACGTCCATCCTGATCCGTGTGGCGGGAGAAGTTCGAGACCGTCGCGGTCACCCTTCCAGCATCAGCGTGACCGGCCCGTCGTTGGCCAGTTCCACGTGCATGTGCGCCCCGAACCGCCCGGTGGAGACGGTCGCGCCCAACTCCCGCAGCGTCGCGGCGAAGAGCTCCACCAGCGGCTCGGCCACCGCCCCCGGCGCGGCCGCGTTCCAGGAAGGCCGACGCCCCTTCACGGTGTCGGCGTACAGCGTGAACTGGCTGATCACCAGGATCGGCGCGCCCAGGTCGGCGGCCGACCGCTCACCCTCGAGGATCCGCAGCCGGAAAAGCTTGTCCGCCAGCGCCTTCGCAGTGGCCTCGGTGTCGCTGTGCGTGACCCCGACCAACGCCACGAGCCCGTGTGGGACGCCAACAGCCCCGGGGTCGATCGCACCGACAACTTCCCCGTCAACGCTGACCCGCGCCGAGCTCACCCGCTGCACCAGTACTCGCACCCGCTGATCTTCGCAGCAGGCCAGGGCCTACTTCGGGGCAGGGTGGGACCCGAGTCGGCCGGCCGATCAGCGTGGCTGCCCCTACTTCTCGGGGCGGCGGAACGAATTTCCCTCTGCGCCATCGGTAGTTCACGAAAGTAGGCTGTGCTGGATCGAACTGTTGGAAACGGGCGGAGTGGCAGTAGATACCGATGGCACCTGACAACAAGGACAACACAGCGTGGGCCGGCCTGCGGAAGGCAGCCGAGGCTCCGGGCGGAGCGGTGAAGTTCCATCCGACGGCGGCGAAGGCGGGATTCAACGGGGCCACCACGCTGCTGACCGAGTTCCGGGCCTTCCGGGATATGGCGACGACCGGCAAGCTGAACAACATTCCGACGATCGGCACCGTCCCGATGCGCTCGGGTGAGCTGCTGGCGCTGGCCTACAGCAGGCAGGGTGGGTATCTGCTGGACCTGTTCGATATTCAGGTCGACACGCTCACCAACATGGCCGAGACCTTTCGGGCGGCGTCGAAGGCGTTCGCGGAGTCCGAGAAGACCTCCGTCGATGATTTCAACGCGATCAAGGACACGGCCATCCCCAAGGTCTCGGCGAACCTGGACACACCCAAACCCGCGGACTACAAGCTCTCCTACGACCCGCCGAAGCTGCCGGATCGGCTGAAGAACTACAAGGGGGACAAGGACACCGAGACGGTGTTCGCGGAAGAGAACGCCGATGCCATGCTCTGGAAGCCGCTCTACGACCTCGGGGTGGAACTTCAGCCGCAGACCTACCGCGCGGCGAGCAAGCTGTGGAACGACATCGCAGGACTCGTCGAGTCCAGGGTCAAGAACTTCACAACCATGATTCAGACGTGGGACAAGAACGACAACTGGCGGGGGAGCAGCGGCAATGCCGCGCGAGCCGCGATCAAGCAGTACGCGCTGGATGTAGATCCGTTCGTCGAGAAGATGCGAACCATGGGTGCGAGCCTGGACTACACCGATCAGTGGGTCGGCTGGACCAAACGGACGTGTCCCGATACACCGGAGAATCCCGCGGCGGGCTGCTACAAGCAGAAGCGGCTCGAAGATCACCAGCGGTACTTCGACCGCGACTACAACAAGCCGCTGCAGGAGACCGCGAAAGCGCTTCCGACCCTGGCGGTTCCACCCGCTCCGCCCGCAAAGCCGGAGCTTCCCGCCGACCCGAAGGACGACAAGACCACCAAGAAGCCCGGCGACGACGACAAGAAGACGGAGCCGACGACACCGACCGGCCCCGGTGGGGGTGGCAATCAGCAACAGCCGCAGCCCCAGCCTCAGCCCCAGCCGCAGCAGAAACAGCCGGACCCGAAGGACAAAGACAAAGACAAGGACAAGCCGCAGGACAAGGACAAGCCCCAGGACCAAGACAAACCGCAGGACAAGCCCGGTGGAATGCCGACCCAGCCGGGTGGCCAGGGTCAACAGCCAGGAGCGGGAATCGGTGGCACCGGCTCGGGCTCGATCGGCGGCGCCACCGGAGCGGGCTCTTCCGGAGCGGGATCCAGCGGGTCGAACAGTAGTCAGGGCCTGTCGCAGATCACGAGCGCGCTCAGTGCGCTGGTCAGTGCGGGATCCACTGCGCTGCAACAGCTACCGTCCTTGCTCACACAGCTCGACACCGCGTTGAAGTCCGGCGACAACACGACGCTGGCCCAATTGCTCGGTGTGCCGGAAGACAAGGTCACTGCGGCGCTCGCCCAGATTCAGCAGTCTCCCGACAAACTGGCCGACCTGTCTCAGCTATTGGGTCTGACGCCGGCGCCCGAGGTTGCCGTGCCCGTCGCCGGTCTGCCCACGGAGAACACCCCTTCGGGTGCCGCGCTCGTGACGCCGGTCGTCGGTGCCGCCAGCGCTGATCCCGCCGCCGCGCTGACCAACCTGTTCGCGCGAGCCGGCCTCGATACCTCTCCGGTGTCGCCCGTTCTCGGCGTGAGCGCAGGGTTCTCCGAGGGTGCGCTGGTCGATTCGGTCACGGCGGGTGCGGACGCCGAGCCGGCCCCGGTTGACTTCCTCGAACCGCTCGTCCACGCCATTGATCCGCAAGCCGGTCGACCGGCGGAACCGAATCCGGTGGTAGAAGCGTGAAGTGGGAATTCACCGACGTCGAGTTCAAGGTACTGTGCAATCGGCACTGGTCCGACTCGATGCTGCCACCGTTCACCTATGTCAGTCGCACACCGAGTCTCGCGGATTATCAGCGTGAGCTGGCAGCGGCGGGCGCGCGGCTCGACGAGCGGCTCGGCAGCAGTTTCGACGCGATGATCGACACCATCGCGCGCCCGGAATTGCTCTACGTCCTACAGGGTTGGTGCGACAGCGATTTCGAGAATCCGGAGAAGTGGATTCGCGCCCGTGCTCTGCGTAGTGGGCTGCGTGCTTGCATCATCACGATGAAGCCGGGCGAAACCGACATGCACAGTGGTGGTTTCACGGTCGTCGAATGCACGCCCGAGCAGATCCCGGCAATGATGATCGCGTTGCTCCCCGATGTCGGCCCGGGACGGCTCTCGGAGATTCAGCTCGTGACCGAGCCCCCGGCCGACGATCCGGATCCGGACTCGCAATCCTTCGCGTTCGACAGTTTCGACGATTCCGTCGAAACCCGAAGCATGGCTTTCCTGTCCACGCCCGCGGAACTGACCGGGACGTTCTTGGTGGGCCAGGGGCGTTCCAAGTTCGGCCCGCGCGGCAGGATGGAGAGAATACTGCTGCTCCGTGATATCGCGGGTGACGGCCGGTACCTGACCGATCTGGACGCCCCGGTTCGGACCGCGGTCGGTGTGACAACTCAGAAGTTCGTGGAGCGGATCGGACGCTGTGTCGGTGACGTGCTGGCCCACATGGAAAATCAGGATGACCGAGCCGAGGAGTGGCAGGACGGGGATGCCCGCAGCTGGGCCTTCTGAATCGGAACGTCTTCCCCGGGCGTGATGAACAACGGAGAGTGCCGATTCCCCGGGAACGGCACTCTCCGTTCACTTTCCAGCAAAGATCCGGTTGCTCGGGCCTGACAGTCTCACCCGTGTGAACGACCGGCTGAAGACGTACACGGACCTGCTGAACACCGCCGCCGGCAAGACCGGCAAGGTGCGCGACGGCATCGAGAAGGTCGTCGACACACTGGTATCCAGCGCCGACGGCCGCGGCCGGCCCTGGGGCGATGACACCCTGGGTCGGAACTTCTTCGACGGCGACAACGGCTACGACAAGTCGAGCCAGAACATCATCAAGGGCGCGGGCAACATGGCGGGCA
The DNA here is from genome assembly GCF_053645575.1 of Nocardia sp. NPDC055321. NCBI lineage: Bacteria > Bacillati > Actinomycetota > Actinomycetes > Mycobacteriales > Nocardiaceae > Nocardia > Nocardia sp. NPDC055321. Next base: position 21,404 of record NZ_JBSHMS010000023.1, on the reverse strand, counting down.
CCTTCGACAACTTCTCCAAGGGCCAGACCAAGGCCGCCGAGAAGCTGGCGGGCATGGACGAATCCAACGGCAGTCAGTTCAAGTAGGCGCCGACCATGAGCAACGAGTTCGCCAAGGCCGACCTGTCCGACATCCTGGAGGATTTCGCGGGGCAGATGCGCACGATCACCGGTCTGCAGCGTCAGCGGGCGGTGCTCACCGCGTCGGCGACCGTGCGCAAGCGCGTCACGGTTACCGTGAACGCCGACGGCACGGTCATCGAGGTCAAATTCGCGTCGGACATAGCGGATCTCGACTACCCGGAGATCGCCGCCGCTGTCGCCGAGGCCGCGCAGCAGGCCGCCGCCGACGTGGCTCGCAAGGGCAGGGAGCTCATGGCCCCGGTGTCGCAGAACCGCAATCGACTGCCCAAGCTCAGCGATCTCGTGCCGGGCATGCCGGACCTGAGCCGCGAGCTGGCGATCCCGGAGCCGCCGGTGGTCTCCACCGCGCCGCCCAAGTCGCCGGAACGTATTGCCGCGCAGGCGGATCTGGAATCTGAGCCGCCGCGTCGATCCGGTGGGGCCACCGATTCAGGATGGTGACCGCGCGCGCCGAGGCGGCTAGCGCACCATGATCTACCTGCCCTCGGAACTCGAATGGCTGGGCTGGATCGTCGGCATGGAATGGCCCGACGGCAACGAAGACCAGATGTGGAATCTGGCCCAGGACTGGCGCACCGCCGCCGACGGGCTACGCGGCCTGCTCGACGAGGTCGGTGACGCGCGCTACGCCACCCTGGCCTCCTACCCGGACGGCAAGGGTTCGGAGAAGATGGCCGAGGCCTTCGATCTGTTGAGCGGCAAGACCGACGCCGACGACAGCACCTCGATTCCCGACCTGGCCAAGTATTTCGACTCCATCGGCGAATCGGCGCAGGACACCGGCACCGAGATCGAATACACCAAGCTGATGTTCTATTCGTCGCTGGGCCTGCTCGCGGCGGAACTCATTGCGGCGTGGGTGTTTCCACCGACCGCACCGGCGGTGGAGGCGGCGGCCATCGCGCTCACCCGCGTGGCGGTGCGCATCATCGGCGCCCGGGCGGTCGCCGCCATCGCGCGCTTCGCCGCGAAGATGGCGGGCTCCGCGCTCGCGAAATTCCTGCTCCGCCACGTGGCCATCGATTTCACGCTCGGCACGGTCCAGGAAATCGGCATTCAGCAGTACCAGGTGTCCAAGGGCTCCCGTAAGGAGATCAACTGGACCCAGGTCGGCGTCACCGCCATCAGCTCGGCCGCGGGTGGCGCGGCGGCGGGCCCGTTCGGCGGCTGGCTCGGCAACAACCTGGCCCGCCGCGGTCTGGACGGCATCGGCGGTGCGGGTCTGTCCAGCATCGGCGCGGGATTGGCCGGTGCCGGAGCGGGTTTCGTGGCGGCCACGGGCGCCCAGTTCGGTTTCGACGTGGCGCAGCACGGCTGGGATCAGGCCGTCGAGAATCTCTCGAACACCCAGTGGGATTGGCGCATGCTCACCGCCGGCGCGTCCAACGGCGCCATGTCCGGCATGAATCACCATGCCGCTCACAACTTCTGGAACTCCCGCGGCGGCGACGGCAGCAGCGACCCGCCCGCGCCCCCGCGCGCCCCCGACGTCGATCCGCCGACTCCGGGTTTGGACCCGGCCACCGGTCCGACGGGCGAGGATCCGAGCACGCGTCCGACCACTGAAGGTCAGGATCCCAGCACCCGCCCGACGACGGATGGTCAGGACCCGAGTACTCGCCCGACGACCGATGGCCAGGACCCGAGCACTCGCCCCACGAACGACGGCGAGAACAACCGCGCCGGCGACCCGGCCGCCGACGAGCCCACCCGCGGCGAGGATCGAACCCGCCCCGGAGCCCACGACACCAACGACCTCCGAGGTGCGCCACAGACTTCCGAGTCGAACGCCCCACGCGCCTCGATGCCCGACCCGACCACGAACCCGGCGCTGACTCCTGCAGCACCGACAGCGGCGGGCCCGACCACCACTCCCACGGCCGCGGCTCCCACCGCGGCGGCTCCGTCCCACAGCGCTCCCTCCTCAACCCCCGCGAGCCACAGCCCGAGCTCACCCGCCTCGAGCGCTCCACAATCGTCCGCACCCCGCGCGGATGCCCCCGCCAACCCTGGCGGGTCGACCGACAGTCGCGCGGGCATGGACGGTTCGTCCGCCCACCCTGATGCGGAATCCTCCCGCGCGGACGTCCCAGAGTCCGCCGGTCCGTCCGCCGACAACCCGTCCGACCCGTCCGCCGAATCCCCCCGCGCGGGCCTCTCCGACGATGCCGCACCCCCGGCGGCCGAGGTGTCCGCCGCCCCCTCGGACGCCCCACCGACCCACACGACCGATCCGTCGACCCACGACGCGTTCACCCCCGTGAGCGCCGATGCTCCGCATCCGACCTCGACGCCCTTCACCACCCCCGACGCGTCGCCAGCCAATTCGGATACGCAGACCTCCCTGGACCATTCGAAGGATTCCGCCCCCGCGACAACTCCGGCCGCCGCCCCGATGTCGCCATCCGCCGCGACGCCCACACCCGCCGCCGCCCCCGCGCCGACTACTTCACCGACGTCGACAACCTCGCCCTCGCCCGCGTCCACGACCTCGCCCGCGTCGACCGCGACACCCGGCGACCACCGCGCCCCCGCCGCGCCCTTGCGCCCGGACCTTGGTCCCGCGCCCCGCCCCGACGCCGCACCCCTCGCCGATGTCACCTCGCGTGCCGATGTCGCCCCGGGCGCCGGCGACCCTTCTCGCAGCGATGCGGACACCACTCCGCGTGCCAACACGGCTCCGGACGCGGGCGAATCCCCCCGTGCCGACGCCGACAGCACCCCGCGCGCTGACCTCGCCCCGACGCGCGACGACGGTCCGCACGCCGACGCCACTTCAGATGCCGGCGTCCCCCGAACCGATTCGGACCCGGGCGCGCGGCCGGACTCCGCTCTCATTGCCGATTCCGGCCCTCGAGTCGACTCCGACGCCACAGCGCGTCACGACGTTGCCGATACTCTGCCCGCCGATTCCCGCCCCGGGGCGGACTCGCGCGTGGCGGAAAGCGCTGCTGCGCGTCGCGATCCCGGTTCCCGCGCCGATGACCAGTCGGAGCCGTCTCAGCCCGGCGACGCCAGCACGGACGGCCCCCGTCCCGACAACGTCATCCCGTTCCCCGTGGACGCGTCCGCACCCCCGCAGCGCGACGGACGCGAGCGGCCCGCGCCCATCGCGGCCCGCCGCTCTGGCGGGGATCACTCGGCGGAGGCACCCGGACCCCGGCCCGAAAACGGGGGAGCCGCACGGGATCCGGAGGCACAGGCCGCCCACGACGCGGCGGTGAACTCGGCACTCTACGGCGACGACGGGCCGCCGGTCGATGACTGGTCGAACCGCACGCCGGAGCAGATCTCCGACGTGCTGCGCACGGTGCACGGCATCACGACCTTCGGCTTCGACTCGAACGTGCACCCGGAAGTGTTGCGGGAGTTCGCCCGTGCGGTCGACGACATCGTCACCAGGTACGGCGCGATCGACCTGCGCGAGGTCTCCATCCAGGGCATGGACGACCCGGACAACTACGCCGAGGCGTGGTCGGCAAGGGGTGCGGACGGCAGCATCGTCACCGAACGCCTGGTGTTGAACGCCGACTGGATGACCACGCCCGAACGCTTCGCGAACGCCGTGGCCGAAGACGAGGCGGCGGGCGACCTGGTGCCGAATTCTTCTGCCCGGCCGGTGTTTTCGACGGTCGCGCACGAGCTCGGACACGCCCTGGACTTCGCCGGGTATCTGGACGCCCGCGCACAGGCGCTGGACGCGCTGGTGGACCACTACGAGGCCACCTACAACATCCAGGATTGGACCGACGCCGAGAACGCGCGCTTCCAGGAGTGGCTGCACCAGCTCAGTGATTACGGCTTCGACGACAACGGCACGTTCGACGCCACAGAAGCCCTGGCCGAGGCTTTCACCGATGTCGAACTGAACGGTGAGGACGCGAGTGAACCCGCCCAGGTTCTCTACGACCTCCTGACCGGTATCGCCGACGACGCGACCAGCACCCGCGACCCCGAAGTCCCGCGCCCCGAGGTGCTGGACGCGGGTGACGAGTCGCCCAAGCGCGGCCGGAACCCCGGCGCCGACGATTCGACCGGCCGCCCCGACGGCGACGACTCGACGGGCAAACCGGCTGCGGATCAACCAGGTTCGGATGCTCCGGCCGACAGGCCCGGCGCCGATGACCCCGCGAACAAGCCGGAATCGGAGGATTCGGCAGGCGAGTCCGACGCCGATGCTTCGGCCGTCCCTCCGAACCCGGACGCCACGCCGACCCAGGAAATCCAGCCCCCGACCACTGCCGAAGCGATCGATCGGGCCAATGCGCTGATCGCCGAATCGGAGTCGCGCCTGGACGACATGCAGCGCCGGCTGGACGACGGCTTCGCGGCCCTGGATCGCCTGGTCGAACGTGGCCTGGACGCGGCGTCCCGCGGCGAGGAGCCCAACCTCGCCGACGCCATGGATCGCGCCGGCGATGTCCTCGACGAGTCCGTCAACCGCATGGACGAGCTGGCGCGCCGCATCGACGACGGACTCGCCGCGATTCGCGAGGCCATCGACGCCGGCTTCGCCAGGACCCCCGAAACGCCGGGGCAGGAACGCAATTCGGACGGCTCGTTCCAGCGGCCCGAAGCGGATGCGCCTGCGGATCGCCGCAACGACGACGGTTCGTGGCAGCGCCCCGACGCCGAAGCCCCCGGCGACCGCCGTGCCGATGACGGTTCGTGGCAGCAGCGTCCCGAGGCGAAAACCCCTGTCGCAGAACGCAACCCCGACGGCTCCTGGCAGCGCCCGGGCGACCCGCCCGGCATGCTCCGCGAGCCCGACGGCACATGGCGCCCCGACACCCGCAATCCGGACGGCTCCTGGCAGTCCCCGGTCTCGGACACCACGCGCACGGACATCCCGATCTCCGACGCCACCCGCCCGGATCTCCCCGCAGCCGATGTAACCCGCCCGGATATCCCCGCGAATGCCACGCGGCCCGATATCCCGAGCACCCCCACGCGCCCGGATCTCCCCACCCCGGAACCGACCCGCGCCGATGCAACCCGCCCCGATCTCCCCGCCCACGCGACCCGCCCGGACCTCGCCGACGCGACCCGCACCGACATCACCAGGCAGAACACCCTGCCGCTGGACATGCGCCCCGAAATTCCCACGGCGCCGCTGCCCGCCCGCCCGGAACCGGCCGGCCTGGCCGATCGACTGCGCCGCCTGCGCGACGAGCTCCTCGACTTCCTGCGTCAGCACGCGCAGATCCTGCGCCATCCGTCCGGCAACTTCAACGACGCATTCGGTTCGTCGTTCGCCTGGGAGGGCCTCACGGTGCTGGCCGGCGGCACCGCGCGACTGGACTCCGAGGACAGTCTCATCCGGGTGGTCAAGGAGGTCATCGAGCTTTTCAAGAAGCGCGGTCGCGTCGCGGAGTTCCTGCGCGGTATCAAGGCCGATCGTGCGGACGACTTCGAGATCCCGGTCAACGAGGACGGCACACCGAATCGCTTCTGGGAGAACGAAGCCGATCCGGAACTGGCCGGCCAGGTCGACATTCCCGAGCGCCTGCGGCAGCACTGGGAGTATCTGGATTCGCGCCTGCCCGAGTCGCGACAGCCCGAGGTCACCCAAGATCTGCTGGACCCCCGCGAGCGTGCGCAACGCCGGGTCGACATGGTCGACGAGCTCGAGGATCTCGCCCGCCGCTATGTGGCCGAGAACGAGCGCGTCCCGTTCAGCGACAAGCTGCCCCTGGACGGCGAGGGCCGTGTCACCGAGGACCCAGGCCAGCGCTTTCTGCGTGAGCTGCTCGGCCCCGACCGGGTCACGTTCCTGGACAACCAGGGCGTCAACAACGGCAACGAGTCACCCGACCCCGGTGGCCCCCTCGGCGACGAGTACCGCGAGGCAGGTCAGCGCCGCCGCGAACTGGTGGAGGACCTCGGCATTCTCGCCGACCAGTTCGACATCACCTTCGCCGATCTGGTCGACGACCTCGAGGGCACCGTCGCCCGCCTGCGAGCCGAGGCCCTCCTGGAACAACTCCGCGTCGAAAGCACCTACGGCTCTCCGCCGACCCGCCTGGATGAGACCCCGCCCTTCGGCACCCCGCTCCCGCCCGCCGCAGGCCCGCACCCGTCACCCGAAACCCGCACGGATACAACGAACCCCGACGGAATCGATCCATGGGCGACCCGTCCGGGCGACTCGGATCCCGCCGCCACTCGCCCCGATGGTTTCGATCCGAGCGCGACGCGTCCGGATGGGTGGGATCCCGGTGTCACTCGCCCCGATGGTGTCGACCCGAACGCGACCCGTCCGGATGGGTGGGATCCCAGTGTCACTCGCCTCGACGGTGTCGACCCGAACGCGACCCGTCCGGATGGGTTGGATCCCAGCGTTACGCGCCCTGATGGTGTCGATCCGAATCAGACCCGTCCCGATGCGACGGCAGGCAAGCCCGTCGCCGATGTTTCGGCCGTCCCGCCGAACCCGGACGCCACGACGACTCAGGAAATTCAGCCCCCGACCACGGCCGAAGCGATCGAACGCGCGAATGCGCTGATCGCCGAATCGGAGTCGCGTCTGGACGACATGCAGCGCCGGCTGGACGACGGCTTCGCGGCCCTGGATCGGCTGGTCGAACGCGGCCTGGACGCGCCCGCCCGCGGCGAGGAACCCAACCTCGCCGACGCCGTGGACCGTGCGGGCGACGTGCTCGACGATGCCGTCCGGCGACTGGACGAGCTACAGCGCCGGATAGACGACGGCCTCGGCGCCATCAGCGACGCTATCGACGCCGGTTTCGCCCGCACCCCGGAATCCCCAGGTGGAGAACGAAACCCTGACGGATCGTTCCAACACCCGGATCCGTCCCGTGTCGACGGCGCCGCCCCTCTCGATCGTTCGGACTCGGAGACGCCCGGCGATCGCCTGAGCGAGGATGGCTCCCGGCAACGCCCCGACTCGGAACCTCCGGTGGCCGAACGTAATCCGGATGGTTCGTGGCGGCGTCCGGGCGATCCGCCGGGCATGCTGCGGGACGCCGACGGCAAGTGGCGCCCGGACGTTCGCAACCCCGATGGCTCCTGGCGATCTTCGGGGCCGGAGACGACGCGCACCGACATCCCCCGGTCCGACAGCACGCGTACGGATACGACCCGGCCGGACATTCCGGTCGCCGAGCAGACCCGTCCTGATCTGGCCGCGACCACCCGCCCGGATCTCGCCGCGGTGACTCGGCCGGACCTCGCCGCGACGACTCGCCCCGACTTCGCGGGTACAACCCGCCCGGATGCCGCGTCCTCGACCCGCACGGATATCACCCGGCAGCAGACGCTTCCGCTCGATGTGCGTCCCGAACTGCCCACCGCCCCGCTGCCGGTCCGGCCCGACGCGCCGAGCCTCCTCGAACGGCTGCGGCAGATCCGCGACGAGATTCGCGATCTGCTCCGCGATCACGCGAACATCCTGCGGCACCCGTCGGGATCGAACAACGACAGCTTCGGTGCTTCCTTCGCGTGGGAGGGTCTCACCGCCCTGTTCGGCGGCAGAGCGCAACTCGACAGCCCGGACGCTCTCATCCGGATAATCAAGGAAATCGTCGACCTCTACAAGGGGCGCGGCCGAATCTGGGAGTTCTGGCGCGGCGTCAAGGCCAATCGCGCGGACGATTTCACGATCCCGGTGAACGAGGACGGAACTCAGAATCGCTACTGGGAGACCGAGGCCGACCCGGACCTGCTCGCTCAGGTCGAGGTCCCCGAGCGCCTGCGGCAGAACTGGGATTGGCTGGATGCCCGCCTGCCGGATACCCCGCCGGCCGATGTGACCCAGGACCTGCTGGATCCCCGCGAACGCGCACAGCGCCGAGTCGACGCGGTGGACGAGCTGGAAGCCCTTGCCCGTCGCTATGTGGCGGAGAACGAACGCGTCCCCTTCAGCGACCAGCTGCCCCTGGACGCCGCCGGCCGCGTGACCGAAGACGTCGGCCAGCGCTACCTGCGCGAACTGCTGGGCCCCGACGCGGTCACCTTCCTGGACAACCAGGGCGTCAACAACGGCAACGAACGCCCCTCCCTGGACGGGCCCCTCGGCGACGAGTACCGCGCGGCCGGGCAGCGTCGCCGCGAGCTGGTGGAGGACCTCGGCATCCTCGCCGACCAGTTCGACATCACCTTCGCCGATCTGGTCGGCGATCTCGAGGGCACCATCGCTCGCCTGCGCGCCGAGGCCCTGCTGGAACAACTCCGCGTCGAAAGCAGCTACGGCTCCCCGCCGACTCGCCTCGATACGACCCGGCCCTTCGGCACCCCGCTCCCGCACGCTGCCGCTGAAACTCGCACCGACGCGACAACTTCCGATGTCCCCGGCCCCCGGGAGACCCGCCCCGACGGCGTCGATCCGAATGCGACGCGCCCGGATGGCGTGGACTCGCCCACGACTCGTACCGATGGATTCGATCCCGCTGCCACTCGTCCCGATGGTTTCGACCCGAACGAGACCCGCTCCGACAACGCGGCCCCGCAGACCACCCGCCCGGACACCGCCGACCCGAACGCCACCCGCCCCGACGCCATCGATCCGAACAGGACCCGTTCTGACGGAACCGATTCGAGCGTGACCCGCCCCGACGGCATCGACCTGAACGCCACCCGCCTCGACAGCGCCGATTCGAGCGTGACCCGTCCCGTAGGCGTCGACCCGAAGGCGACCCGCTCCATCGGTCTCGAACCACCCCGCCGCCAGGCATCCGACGACGATCCCGACGGCCCTGAGTTCTTCGACGGCAGCGACTGGGGTTCGGACCCGAACCCCGCCGGCGATTCGCCGATGCCGAACCACGCCGACCCCGCCCCGCATCCGGACGTGGTGCACGCCGACGCCACCGACACCCAACCCGGTCACGATCCGTCGAACGACACCGTGCCCGACGCGGATTGGTCCCCCCGCCCCGACGACGACTGGTCCAGACGCGACCGCGTGGAAATCGCCGACCGGCTCACCGAGATCCTCTCGGACCGCCGCACCGACGGCGTCCCGATCCAGGTGATCGGCTTCGATAACGCGAACGTTCCCACCGAGGTGATGCGCGAATACGCCCGCGCCATCGAGGAAATGCTGACCCGGTATCCCACGGTCGACCTGCGCGGCGTCTCGATCGAGCCGATCGCCGACGACAAGGTCTACGCGGAAGCCGCACCGGCCCGCGATGATTCGGGCCGCTGGTACACCGAACGCCTGGTCCTCAACGAGCGGTTCGCGACCTTCCCCGTGGAGTTCCAGTCCAGTCTGGCCCGCGACGAGGCCCGCGGTGGCATGGTCCCCGGCTCCGGCGCCCGCCCCGTCTACTCGACGATCCTGCACGAGTTCGGCCACGCCCTGGACTTCGAAGGCCAAATGCACGCCAGGGAACGGGCTTTCGACGCCCTGGCAGACCACTTCGAAGCGACCCGCGGCGGTATGGACGTGGACGCGTTCCACGCCTGGATCACCGAGCTCAGCGGCTACAGCTTCCGCGAGGACGGCAGCTTCTACGCGACCGAGGCTCTCGCCGAAGCGTTCGCCGATGTGGAATCCAACGGCGACAACGCTTCCGAAGCGGCGAAAGTCCTGTACTGGTCTCTCCTGGACGCTGCCGCCGACCAGTCGCCCAACCCTCGACTGCACACCGATGGCGTGCACGACTCGGCGACCCGCCCCGATACCGAACAGATCAGCAGGTCGGAGGCGAGCCCGCGCCCCGACCCGGGCTCCCCGGCGCGCCCGGACTCCGCGGCGGCAGCCCGCCCGGACGCCGTCGATCCCCGCCCGGACGCGAACCCCCGGCCGAACCCGGATCCCGACCCCGTCGACACCCGGCCCGGCGCGGACGAGCGGCCCCGCGATACCCCGGATCCCGCGCGCCGCGAATCGATGCCCGATCGGCCGAACGATCGATTGGAACCCGCCGGCCCGCCACCGGAGCGCCCCGACGCCGACCGGGTCACACCGGAGCAATCCGTCCTGCGTGATCTCGCGTATGGATCGGACAGCACGAACGACTCGTGGGTCCAACATCGCCCGGATCCGCAGTTGCTCAATGTGGCAGAGACTTTGGCGCGAACCGACGACGGCCGTGCCGTACTCGAATCGCTCCGGGAGGCCGATGTCACCCTGCGCCTGATCGACAGCGATGGCGGTCCGCAGGGCGATTCCTTCGATCCGGTGGCGCGCGAGCTGCTCATCGATATCCACGGTCGTGACGAGTTGGCGCAGGCCGCCGCGATCGCCGCGGCGTCGGTGCACGTGGACGCCGCGCTCAACGCTCCCGAATCGGTCGACGCGTCGCCGCGGACGGCCGCGGAATCCTTCGCACGGCAGGCGGATGTTCTTTCCGCCCTGCGGGAGGAGGGCTTGGAGACCCGCAGCCCGCTGCTCGACGTCGCGGGCGTCGAGTTCGAGGAGCTGGTCCGGCGCACCTACCTGGACGCGCGGGACGCGGCGCTGCGCGACGCACTCGCGGCCGATCTGCCCGAACCGGATGCCCGGCGGCTGGCGCGGGAAGCAGGCATCGACGCCCTGCTCGCCGATCCGCTCTTCAGCGGCCCCGAGACAGCTGATCGCCCAGCCGGTCTCGCGACGCGATACGACGACCTGCCCTCGCATCGGGCGGAGAGTCCACTCCCGAACCCGGAGATCGACCCCCGGACCCTGCGGGACGCCGCCGCGGCTTCCGAGGCCCTGCGAACCGCTGCACAGGGTTACGACCCCGGGACACCCATCAGCCGCTGGGCGCTCGACACCTTGAACCGGAACGGCGTCGACCTTCGCTTCAGCGACGATCCGGGCGCACAAGTGACGGAGTCCGCCGATGGCAGTCCTCAGCGAGGCGAGTCGACCGGCTACCAACCCGCGACGAATACCGTTGTGCTGTCGCACTCCTCATCGCTCGCCGACAATGTGGCCGAGCTCGTCCGAGCGGCTTCCCTGCTCGAATCAATGGCAGGAGCGGATGTTCCGCGCGAGCGCAACGCCCTGAGCCGCGACGAGTACATACGCACCATGCTGACCCGGCAGGCGGAGAGCCTCGCGCTCGCCTTCGAACACCTGCGGGCGGCGGAGGCGGCATCGCCGGGAGACCGCGCGCGGGTGCCCGATCCGCTCGAAAGGACCTTCCGCGAAGCGCGCGATCGAGCACTGCGCACTGCGCGCGGCGCCTACGCGGGCAACAACGCGATCACCCCGCGCATGCTCGAGGCCGCAGCGTATCGAGCGGGCGTGCGGGCGATCGCACCCGTGCTGCTCTCCGACGGTCCTCGCGTCGCGGGCAACGACCTGGGTACGCACTACGGGGCGGAATGGGATAGGGCACACGGCATTCAGCCGGGCTCCGAGGCCCCGGCGGGACTGCGGCCCGACCATGATTCCCGGCGCACGCACGAGCTCCGGGCCGAGGACTACGCCCTGGACATCGAGCAGTTGCGCGGACTTCGCGACCTGGGACTCCCGATCCCGGTCGGGCCCGCCGAGCGGGTGTACACCGACGCCTACGACCGTGCGCTGCACCGCTCCAATGCCGATGACCCGCAGCGGGTTGCGGCGAACGCCGGGCGAGATGCCTTGCGCCGCTATCTCGATCGCACCGGTCTGCGTGACGCAGAGGTGCTGTTCGACGTCGTGCGCGCGTACGGCGAGAACGGTGAAGCACGCTGGGGTCAGCCGGATTCGGACCACCCCGTCCGTGATGTCGGCGAGCCCGGCGACCGGCAACCCGCGCGCCCGGTCGCGGAGCAACCGCGACTGTCCGAGGCGGAGTCTCGCGCACTCTCCCGCCTGGCATCGGATACCGAGCTGCGGCGGCATTCGCATATGCCCGGTCATCGATTGAGCGATCACGTCGTGCAGCTCACCAACTCCAGCCGTGCCGAAGCGCGCCTTGTGGTTTTCGCGACCGACGGGGAACACATGCGGGTGTTGCGGGAGCTCGGTGAAGCCGACAACCGCTACGCGGAAGCGCTCTGGGATGGTCGGCGACAGCTCGACTACCGACTCGTCACCCCGGACGGTGCGGGTGGCGTCCGGGTGGAGCACCTGTCGCCGGATGCCGCGGAAGGGTCGATGCGTCGTCCGACCCTCGACGAGGCCGTCGGGGAGATGCTCACGCGTTACCTCGGGTACCGCGCGGAGGGTGGCACCGAGCTGGGCTTCCGGGAGTGGATGGCGCAGCTCGGCGCCGGGAGTTTCCGAACCTCGTGGGTCGAGGACGGCTCCGGTACGCGGCGGCAGGTTCCGGTGGAACTGATGGACGACTTCCTCACCCACGGCAATCGGACAGCGCATCGCGAGGACGGCATCACCCACCCCCATCCGGCGGCGGTGGCCCGAGATCTGATGACCCGGCAGCTGCCCATGCCGCCGGTGCAGCGGCCGGGCGAGGAACTGGACGCGCACCGCCGCTCGGATCCCGATCGCTACCACGACTTCTCTTTCACCGCCGGTCCTTTCGAGCTGCGCCTGTGGCTGGAGCGTGATGGACAGGGCGGTTGGCGCATCCCGCCGCCGACCGGGCAGGGCGGAATATCCGACGCGCTGGCCCGCCGGTTCGGTCACCTCACCGGCCCCTCGCCCGAGGCCCTGGGCGCGCGCATCACTCGGACACTCTTCGACGGCTCCGCGCCGCTGGGTCCCGAGGAGGCAGCGGAGCGTCCGCGGAACCTGTGGCAGCGCATGACCGATCGCCTGACCGGCCGCGGCGCCGAGCCCACATCCGCCGACGGGTTGGACGCCCTCCGGCCGAACCGCGCGGACCTGCCCGACGAGCCGGCGCAGCGCCGCGCGACTCCCGAAGAGCCGTCCGCCCGGGATCAGCTCGACCCGACGCGGTCGGAAGCATCCGACAGGCAGGTTCCGGACCGGTCGCAGGCCGATCCGGCCAACCGTTCGGACGCCGACTCGATCGACCGCTCGTCCGCGGACGACTCCGCACGCGATTGGTCACCGCGCCCAGACGACGAGTGGTCCACCCGGGATCGCGGCCAGATCGCCGACCAGCTCGCGGAAATCCTGTCCGCGGGCCGCCCCGACGACGTCGAGATCCAGATACTCGGCTTCGACAACCCGGATGTTCCCACCGAGGTTTTGCGCGAGTTCGCGCGGGCCATCGACGATATGCTCCGGCTCCACCCGGACGTCGAGGTGAATGCCCTGGCGATCGGCGACCTGCCCGCGCGCACCTATGCCGAGACCCAGGCCGGCGGCCGCGACAATCGCTGGCTCACCGATGCCATAGTCCTCAACGAGCATTTCGCCACCAACCCGGATGAATTCGCCCGCAGTGTGGCCCGGAGCGTGGAGGTCGGCGGCCTGGTTCCGGGATCGGATACCCGCCCGATCTACACGACGATCATCCACGAGTTCGCGCACGCACTGGATTTCGGCGGCCAGATGCGGGCCCGCTTCGACGCCTTCGACCTGCTGCTCGACGAGTACATCTCCCGGCGCGGCACCGACGCGGGCTTCGAGGACTGGGTCTACGACGGTCTGAGCCGCTACAGCTTCGACCGCGAGGGCATGTTCGATATGCCCGAGGCGCTCGCGGAGGCGTTCACCGATGTGCGCCTCAACGGCCGTGACGCCAGTGAACCCGCCCAGATCCTGCACCGAATCCTGCTGGACGCCTTCGACGCCGGCCGGGTGGCGCGGGACAATCCAGCCCCTGGCAACGCGGACGCTCCTGCTCGTCCTGCCGAGAACGAGAACTCGGACTCCACGCGAACTCATTCGGAGACAACCGATTCCGCTGTGCGCCCGGGCTTCAACCCGGATGGAACTCTCCAGCCACCCGAGCCCGTGAGTCCGCCGGCACGGCCCGGCTTCAATCCGGACGGCACGCTCCAGCCGCCGGACCCGGCGAGTCCGCCCGTGCGCCCCGGCTTCAATCCCGATGGGACGCTGCAGCCGCCCCGCCAAGCCTTCGGAGACGATGGCGCGCAGCCTGATTCGGGCCGCCAGGATTCGGCCGACAACGGTTCGACCACCCCCCGGCAGCCGGATGAGGACACCGCCGAGCTCCTGCCCGTCACCCCCGAGCCGGGCTCCGAGGGCTGGTTCGAGCGCATGCAGCAGGAGCAAGCCGACTGGCTCGCCCGCATGGAAGCCAAGCTCCTCGACTGGCTGGCGATTTTCGACCAACTTGAAACCGGCTCGGACACAACGCCTCCCGAGACCTCAGCTGCCGGAGACGGTCAGCCTCCGAACGATGGCCCGCCCACGCGCCAGGCCGCCGATGACGAGGACCCCGACGCGTGGCTCGATCGCATTTGGCGCGAGCACGACGCCTGGCTGGCTCGCATGTGGCGCGAACACGACGCCTGGCTGGCTCGCATGGACGCCGACCGCGCCGAATGGCTCGCGAGCTTCGACCTCCCCGAGTCGACCCGGAACAACCCGGACGCCCCGCCGAGCACCCGTGAACCGGCCTCGACGGTCCCCGGCGAGCCGCCCGATGCGGGCCCGCCCCTGCGCCCGGCGTCCGATCCCGACGATCCGGACGCGTGGTTCGACCGCGAGCGCGCCTCCCAGGCCGACTGGCTCGCGCGCATGGCCACCCAGCGCGCGGAGTGGCTGCACCGCATGGCCGACACCTGCACCCCCGGAAGCCCCGAGGAGTGGTCCGCCCGCTTCCGCGCCGACGCCGCGACCTGGGACGCCCAGATCGCCGCCGACCGTGCCGACTGGCTCTGGGATATGGCAGGCGGCCGCCCCGAGGTCGCAGCGACCCCCGAGTCCGGTGGGCCCAATCCCGCCGATCCGGTGACGACTCCGGAGCAGTCAACGACGCCCGACCCGTCGACGGTTTCCGATCCCGCGACAACCCGGCCCGAGGCGACCACCCGAAACCCGGCCACGATCCCGGACGGCTACACCCCCACGGTGCCCGATCTTCCCGTGGCGCAGGCACCGGGCGATCCGGCCACGACGCTCGGCGATCCCGACCCGAACTACACACCGACCCAGCCCGACATCCCGGGCATACACGAGGCCGAGACCCAGCCGATTCCGTTGGGGGAGCAGCCAACCGGGCCGGAGATCACTCCCGCCCCCGTCAACCCCATGCTCGCCTCACCGGCGCTGCGCGCACTCGCCGAACACCTCCTGCAACCGGGCGTGCGCGGCGCACCACCGGCCCGCACCCCCGAGCAGCAGGCCTACGTCGACCGCCTCGCCCACACCCCCGGCCTGCGCCAGGCCCTGGCAGGACACCCCGACGCCCTCGCCACCTTCCGCGAGATTGCCGAAATGGCCCGCGCACGAGGCTTGTTCGGCGACCCGGAGAACGGCGTCCCGCCCACCCCCATGGGCCCCGACGACTTCCGCCCCCTCACCGCCGACGAGCGCTACGCGGGCGAACAGTACTGGCGCACCGAAGCCGACCCCGACCAACTGGCCGCGATAGAAGCCGAGATCCGTGCCGCCGGCCTCGAAGACCGCCTGGCTCGAGCTGCCGAGGCCGAAGACGCCGCCTCCCGCCCGCCCCTCCCCGCCACCGAACCCACCCCGGCCCTGCCCCAGAGTTCCGCACCCGGGCCGGCCCACCCGTCAAACCCCGCCCCCGCCACGACGCGCCCTGACAACCCAGCGACCAGCCGTCCCGCGCCGCCGGCCACGACTCGCCCCGACAACCCCGCAACCACACGTCCGGCCAACCCAGCAACGACCCGCCCGGACGATCCGGCCGCCACCCGTCCGGATGAGACAACGACTCGCGTCGAGAACCCCGCTGCGACCCGTGGTGACGATCCGTCGACAACACGCCCGGACGACCCGGCTGTCACCCGCCCTGACAACCTTTCGACCACGCGCGCCGAGAGCCCAGCTGCCACGCGTGGGGATGACCCGGCGGCTACTCTTCCGGTCAATCCGGCCGTCACGCGCCCGGACAACCTGGCGACCACTCGCGCCGAGACCCCGGCTCCGCCGCGCGGGGATGACTCGTCGACGACCCGCCCGGACAACCAGACTGTCACCCGCCCGGATGACGCGTCGACCACCCGCGTCGAGAACCCCGCTGCCACCCGCGGCGACGACCAGTCGACAACCCGGCCCGACAACCCCGCTTCCGCAACGCGTCCCGACAACCCGGGCCCCCTCACCCGCCCCGACGCCCCCACTCGTTCCGAGCCGCGCATCCTCTCCCTCCCCGAGCTGCGCGCCGAGATCGCCGCCCGCCTCAACCTCTCCGAAGCCGATCTCACCCCCGCCCGCATGTCCGAGCTCGCCGGCGACCTGCAGTACCGAAACGTCTTGCGCGCCGGTGCGATCGAGGCGCTCGCCGACGCGATCCGGCGGCACGACGCCACCGACGATCCCGCCCATCGTGCCGAGCACGCCCGCACCCGAGACGACTGGGCGCGCCTGCTCAACGTGGACCCGGACGCGCTGCGCACCGACAGCGCCAGCGTCCTGGACGAACTGCGAGCCGAAACCTACCGCCGCGCAGCCGATGTCGCCGACCTGCTCGCCATCACGCACTACACCCCCGATCCGGCGGACGGCACCCGCATCGTGCTGGAGGCCGATGGCGAACGCATCCACGTGCGCATCACCGACGGCCCGGACGGCCGCGTGGTGGAGCAGGTTCCGCGCCCCGGCCTCCCGGCCGAGCCTGGCACGGGCAGCGCGGTCGAACGCCGTCCGCGCCCCGGCTTCTTCCGCAGGCAGTGGGAGAAGCTCAAGGCCGGATTCCCGGTATTCACACCGAAATACCCGTCCGGCTCGGGTCAGGACGGTCAGGTGCAGGTCCAGCTCGCCGTGGAGTTGGGGCACCTGCTCGACAACGGCGTGCTGATGGGACTCGAGAACGGCTTCAACCCGATTCGCCTGTGGAAGGAGATCGCCACCCAGTGGCAGGTCCGCGAGCGCCTCCCGCTCCTGAACCGCCTCACCGCCCGCATCGCGGCGATCTCCCCGGACGCGCTCCCCATGCGCACCCGAGACGGCGACCTGTACGAGCCGTGGTTCACCGAAGCCGACCCGGTGCTGCGCGCCGAGATCGAGGAGAGCCTGCGCCTGGCGGGCATGCCGGTCGGCGAGGAGCAGCTGGAAAACGTTCCACAGCACGAGAATCTGGCCGAGCGCCCCGAAATCCCCGAACCGCCGGCGCACACCTGGAGCCCGGACCTGCCGCAGCCCCTTGCGGACGCGGTCGACGCGCGCGACGCCGCCCTGACCGACCTGATCCGCATGGCACGCGAGCAGGGCATCGACCTGACCGGCGCCGACGCGGCGAGTCTGCGCCGCGCGGTCGACGAGGCGACCTACGAGCTCATGCGCCGCGCCGGAGCCATCGAGGGCCTGCGCGACGCCGCCACCCGCTACAACACCGAAGACGGCCGGGTTCCCTACACCCGCGAGATCAACTTCTCGGACAACGATCCCCTCGGCCGCTACCTGCGCGAGGTCCGCGCCGCCAACGAGGCGATCCTGGCCGACGAACGCGCCGAGGCGGCCCGCGCCCGGGCGCGCACGCCCCTCGAAGCCGACTACCTGGAGTACCGCGCCCGCCGCCCGCGCCCGACCTTCCTGGACGCGGTCGGGGTCAACAACGGCGGTGAGCCCGCGCGCGATTTCGACAACGCCGAGGAGGAACTGAGCAGCGAGCGCTCGGGTCGCCTCTTCGAAGCCGCGCTCATGCGCGACCAGATCCGCGACGAGCGCTCGAACTGGGCGCAGCTGCTGGCCGTGGACCTGGATGCGCTGTCCCCGGACAATCTCGCGCACACCATCGGCGATATGCGCGTGGATGTTCGCGACAGCGCCGACCGGCTCGGCGCCTTCGCCGACGCGGTCGACAACTTCCTGCGCCTGGACGACACCGCCCGCGATCAGGCGATCCAGCTGGGGGAGGGCACCGCCCGCGACTGGGTGGACGCGAACGGCGGCGTCATGGTCGATCGCGGTGTCGGCATCCTCCCGGGTGAACCCGGCGGCCCGCAGCGACTGGTCGTCATCCGCGGCGACTCCGATCACGACGTGCGCCTGGCCGACGCCCTGGCCGCCAACCCGCACCTCGGCGAGATGCTCAATCGCGGTGAGCTGCAACTGGATTACCGCATCGTCGGATTCGACGACCAGGGCGCCGTCACGGTCATCGACGTGGTTCCGCCGCAGGTGCGTTTCCACGATGTGGAGGCCGATGGCGACCGGCTGCCGCTCACGGTCCTGCGCGACGGAGTCGAGCCGTGGCGCATCGTGCAGGGCACGCTTCCGGAGCCGGACGCGCCGGTGCGCACCGAGCCGGATACCGCACCGGCGGCGCCCCGCGACCCGGATGTCGTTCGCGCGGAACGCAATGAGGTGGCCGCGCGCCTGTCGGTCTACCAGATGGACCTGGGTCCGGAGTACCTCCGCGACACCATCGACGCCCTGCGCCACGACAACGCCCTGCGCGCGGCGCAGATCGAAGGCATGGCGGATTTCATCCGTACCAGCGACGCCATCGACAACTTCCACGACCTCGATCGACATCTGGCGAACCTGGCCAACCGCTTCGGGCTGGACCCCACCGAGCTGACGGCCCGGAACCTGGCCGAGGCCATGGCCGATCCCGATGTGCGCGCGGTACGGCGACTGCAGGCGATCGAGGACCTGCTCAACTACGCGAAAGTGCTTCGGGACGGCACGGATTCGGCCGCCGTGCTGGCCGCCCGCGACGAGCTGGCCCGCCGCCTCGGGGTGCAGCCGGAGGACCTGTACGCGTCCAAGCACGTCAAGGACCCGGTCAGCGGCGAAATCGTCGGCTACCGGCCGGATCCCAAGAGCGTCAAGCCCGCCTCGCTGCTGCGGGCCATCAACGACCTACTGTACCGGTCGGGCGATCGTCCGGAACTGCTTGCGGCGCTGGCGGATTACATCGACACGCTCGGCCGGCTCGACCCCTACCGCGAGGCGATGCGGTACGACCCCGCCACCGATCCGCGCGCCGCCGACGGCGAACTCCCGATTCACGATCGCGACGCACCCGCGCTGCTGCGCGCGCTCATGAGCGAATCCATCGGCGAGCCGCCGATTTCCGACAACCCGTCCCAGGCCGCGAGCGTCTGGTCGCGCCTGCTCGGCGTCGACCTGAGTGATGATGCCGCGGTCGTCGACATCTACACCAAGCGGATGGTGGACCTGCACGAGCTGCTCTCGCCACGGCAGTTCGCCCATGTGCTGAACACGCTGCGTGACGGCGATATTCAGGCGGCGCACGACCGCTACGCCGACAGCGCGCGCGAAGGGCAGCGCCTGCTCACCCCCGAGCAACTGGCCGAGGTGGTGCAGCGGCTCCGCGACGCACGCTACTCCGACGTGTACGACCTGTACCGCGACGGCAAGATCGACAAGCACGAACGGCTCGAGCCCGCGAAGTTCGCCGAGCAGATCGAGACGCTGCGGCGTGAGATACGAGAACGTGAAGCCGACATCGACCTGCTCGAGCGGCTCGCGGCGGAGCACGGCGCGCTGACAGACCCGCCGGAACCCACCGCTCCGCCGCGCGATTCGCGCGATGTCGCCACCGATCTCGCCCAGGCGCGGCGCGATCTCGACCAGGCGCGCGCCGAGCTGGACTACACCCGCGATCGCCTGCCGCTGCGTCAGGACCGGCCGCTCACCGACGCGGATCTGACCCGCGAACGCCTGCCCGGCACCGTGGACTACCTGAACACCCGGAGCGAGGACGAGATAGGCGCGCCCGCGGTCGCCGACCAGCGCGTTCTGGACCTGCGCGACGCCGCCGAGCAGCACCACCGCGCCGAGGACCGAGTCGCCCGGCTTGAAGACGCCATGCGCGAGGCACTGCTGCGCGAGGCGGGTCCGGACGATTCGCCCGCGGACGCTTGGCGACGTGAACTCGACAGCGCCAGAGCCGAACTCGAAGCAGCGCTGGACGAGCTGCCCGGCAACAGCACGATGACCCCCGATCGCGCCGCCGAGATGATCGAGCGCCTGAACCGAATCCCCCTGGATCAGACGGACATCTGGACCGATGAGCTGCTCGCGGTCCGCGATGCCGCCGACCGCTACACCCAGGCACAGGATTTCCTGGCCCGCGCCGAGGCGGACGAGCTCGCCGCGTCCCGCGCGGCCGAGACTCCGGCCGACACGGCCCGCCGCGAACTCTCGACCGCCCGCCTGGATCTACTCGCCGCCGAAGCCCAGCGGGACGCGGCCCTGATCGGCCGCCCCGAGTCCGCTGCCGACCTGACCCGCGAGTGGGTCACCGCGACCCGAGAAGCGCTGTCCACCAACGATCCCCGTACCCTGACACCGGCTGACCGCGCCCGCCTGGACCTCGCCGACGCGGCCGCCCGCCAGCACGACGCCGCCGACCGCGTCGCCCGCTGGGAAACCGAACAGTCCCGCCTGGCTTCCCAGGCCGCCGCCGCGACGGACACCCCCCACACGGCCGCCGAACGTTCCCGCGAGGCCGCCGAGTCGGCCCTGAACGACGCGATCACCAACTTCCGCCGCAATACCGGCCTGAACGTGGCCCCCTCCGACCTGACCCCCACCCTCCTGAACACCACCCTCGATGACCTGGCCTCCCAAACGATCCGAGGCATAACCCCCCACAGCTTCGATTCCTTTACCACCCTCCGCGCCGCCGCCGAGTCCCTCCACCGCGCAACAGCTTTCGCCGACTGGGTGGCAGCGAACCTGCCCGACCCGGCGACCCCGACTCCGCCCGAAACGACAACCACCCCCGGCCGGGCGGAGCCGGCGACCGATCGTGATCCTGCGGAGGTCGCACCGACCCGCGATCCGGCAGAAGTCGGGCCGACTCGTGATCCGGTGGAAACCATGACTTCGGAACGCGACAACTCGGAGAACACCGAAGCGACGGATCAAGGCACGACTACGCCGGAAAGCTTCGATCCCTCAAACAAACCCGGCTCCGACGACGACCCTGACACCGGCGATTCCGGCCCCACGCCCGCCAAGCCCGGCGGCCCCACCGCCCCACCGACAACCCCCGCGTCGTCTGCCCCGCTCCCCACCCCCGAGCCCCCCACGCGCCCGGTACCCCAGACCCCGGGCCCGGTCGCGGACCCCGCCTCCCACCCGACAACGCCACCCCCACCCGCCTATCCGCCCCGCCCGGTAGTCCCCCCGGTGCCGTCGGCCCCGCCCCGCCCCGTCGGCCCGCCCATGCCGACGAACCCCCCGAAGCCCGCGCATCCGCCGATGCCGTCGGAGCCTCCGCGTCCGGCTTATCCGCCGATGCCGTCGGAGCCCCCGCGTCCGGCTTATCCGCCGATGCCGTCGGAACCGCCGCGTCCGGCTTATCCGCCGAT